>JANLTQ010000439.1:0-3674 GCA_031363005.1 Acidimicrobiia bacterium
CGGCGCGGACCCGGCCGGTTTCTCCAACCCCTCCCAGCCCGTCCATGCGCGGCTCCCCGCCATCGACGCGGTCACCGCAGCGCGCATCTGCGGGAGCAGCGGCTGGAGAAACCGGCCGGGGCAATCGGTGAACCACGTGTCCTGATGTCCGATGATCCGCGGCACGGTCACCGCAGTTCCGGCCGGGAACTTGTCGTTGCCCGCGGTCACGTACGTGATCGGCGTCGTCGGATCGACGCCGTGCACGTCGAACTTCCATGCGATGAGTCGCTCGATCGCGCCGACCATCGCGGGTGGCGCGGGCGTGATCTGGAAGTTCCCGATCGCGGAGATCCCAGTGGTGTTCGTGTTGAAACCGATCGAGTGTGCGCCGTGGACCGCCCGACCTATTCCGCCGTAACGCCCTTCGAACACCTGCCCGTACTTGTCGACGAGGAAGTTGTAGTGCATGTCGCAGTACTGAAGGGTCTGGGTCGCGTAGAAGTAGAGCCCGCGCATGATCGCCGGTGAGTCGCTCGGCGCGTAGTTGTTGTTGCCGCCCGTGTGGTGCACGATCGCGAGCTTGACGTTCTCGTCGTAGTCGGGATCATCGGGACAGTTCCTCAGGCGGAGGTTCTCGTCGGCGCCCCACTGCGTTCTCGGGATGATCGCGGGCTGTGGTGCTGCGGCCGAGGCGACGTTGGCGACCGCGGATGCTCGCGGCACCTTGACCTTCTGCAGCTCGATGCCTCGCACCGAACCGCTTGCGACACGGATGCGCACCGCTGCGGCATTGCCGAGCCAGACCGGCTCGGACACATTGCGCGAACGCGCGCGGCGACCTTCGGGCGACTGCGGATCCGGACCCCCGTCGGGAAGGCCGACGTCGCCGGCGTCGGACCAGCGGCCGCGATCGTCCTGCTGCTCGATCGTGAACCTGGCGTTGCGGTCCCCCTGCCATTGCACGCCGACGAGGTCGGTGTTGCCGGGGACGACCTTCGACCACCCGGCACCGACGGCCTGGCCGGCCGCTGATACCGCCGAACTCGAAATCTGCACGGGCGGGGCGACGGTGGTCGGTACCTGCGACACCGGTACCACCACCATGGTGAGACCGAGGAGAGAGCCCACCGTCGGGGCGAGAAGAATCGCGCGACGCCACATGGTCAACCGAGGCTACTGCCCGCTCCCGGGCGACGATCCACACCTCGACTGCGGCCAGCCGGTGTCGGCCTGCACGCGCACATCGCACCGCCGACGGAAGGTGCGTCGCTTAGGATGACCGCCAATGGCACGTGGGGGTGGGCCTGGTCACCGCTCGCCCGCGCAGAACCCGGCCAGGGCGTCCGCGAGCGCCGTGGCGAGCACGGCGGCCGCGACTCGACGGCTCCAGATCATCGCGATCGTCGTCGTGGCGCTCATCGGTGTGGCGATGCGGGTGTGGGTGCTGCAATCCGGTGCCGGCGCGCTCGACTCCGACGAGGGCGTACCAGGGCTCATGGCGCGTCATCTCCTCGACGGCCACATGTCCACCTTCTATTGGGGCCAGGAGTACGGCGGCACGCTCGAGGTGGTGCTCGACGCGATCGCCGTGTTCATCGGTGGGAGCACACGGCTTGCGTTGAAGACGCCTCCGATGCTCGAGGCCGTGTTGCTGACGCTGCTTGTGTGGCGGGTCGGTCGCCGGACGGTGGGCGGTTGGGCCGGCGGACTCGCGGCCCTCATGGTGTGGATCTGGCCGGCCAACTACGTGTGGTACTCCACCAAGGAGCGCGTCTTCTACCTGCCGATCCTGCTCCTCGGTCTCGGCATCCTGCTGCTAGCGACGCGCCTGGACGACGATTCCGGACGACGGAGGGACTGGCTGCTCTTCGGGTTCATCGCCGGCATCGGATGGTGGACCGGCCCCCAGATCGTGTTCAGCGTCGGCCCCGCCCTCCTCTGGCTTGCTTGGCGCCAGCGAGCTCGAATCTGGCCGGGCATCGCGTACGCGGCCGGAGCCGCCGTCGTCGGGGCCGCCCCGTGGATCCGCGCCAACCTCCGGAGTGGGTTCGCGTCGCTGGACACGACGGCGCTCGACGATCACCTCGGCGTCGTCACGCACCTCGAGATCATCCTGAGGCGCGGCATCCCGTCCGCGCTCGGGTTGCGGTTCAGCTACACAGAGTTCTGGTTGCGGCCACCAGTCGGACAGATCCTGTACTGGGTCGCGCTCGTGGTGCTGGTGCTGGCGTCGATCCGACTCTGGCGCACGAGCAGTCTGCTCGTCGTCACCGTGGGGCTCTTCCCGTTCCTCGCCGCGGTGTCCCCGTCGGCGGGCTTCGTGGGCGAGGGCCGCTACATGATCTACGTCTGGCCGCTACTCGCGTTGTTGTTCAGCGGCGTCGTCGCCGCGCTGGACCGTCGACAGATCGGCGCGATCGGGCTGCTGCTCCTCGTGGGCGTGATCTCGGTCGTCGGACTCCGCCGCGTCCCCGACAGCGTGAGTCCGTATGCCCCCGACGTGCGCGTACCCGAGGACATGGCGCCGCTGATCGATGGTCTCGACAAGCTCGGTGTGCGTCACGCCTTCGCGCACTACTGGATCGCGTACCGGCTCGACTTCGAGACCGGTGAGCACGTGCTCGCGACGCCGATTGATGCCAGTCGGAACCCGGAGATCCTTGCCAAGGTGCGAAAGGACCCTCGCGCCGCCAGCGTGTTCGTGGCGGGGTCCGCCACCGAGGCGACGTTCCGCAAGGGGCTACGCGCGCTCGCGGTCCCGTACGACCGTCACCGTTTCGGCGACTTCGTCGTCGTCGTACCGAAGCGTCCGACGACCCCCGAGGCCGTCAGTCAGGCCGCGGGAAGCCCGACCGTCATCCCCTAGGACCCGCGCGGACGCGGCGGCGATGGCGTCTTCGCCGTCAGTACCCGTATTGGTGCCAGAGCCGTGCGTCCGTGCCGCGTACGAAGACGTCGATCCGCCCCGGAGCCCACGAGACGGCACCGGGATCCGACGTCGCTTGACCACCGATTCCGTCGTAGGAACGCCAGAACGTTCCGTCCCAAGTCTTGCGCCATAACCCTCCGTCCGTCCCCCGCACAAAGACATCGATCCGGTTCGTCCCCCAGGCAGAGGCGGCTGGACTCGAAGTAAGCGTGCCGCCGAGCAGGTTCCAGGCCTGCCACGCGCTGCCGTCCCACGCCCGGTACCAGAGGGAGCTGTCGATCCCGCGCGCGAAGATGGCGAGACGCCCGGGCGCCGGCGCGACTGCCGCCGGGCTCCCGATGACCACGCCGGCGAGTGACGTCCACCCCGACCAGGCCGTACCTGACCACGACACGGACCAGACCTGACGGTCGGTGCCGGTGACGAACACGTCGAGCCGGTTCGGGCCCTGCGACGCGACCGTCGGCGAAGCCGTGAGGATCCCGCCCAAGGGCGACCAGCCGGTCCAGTCGTGGCCATCGAACGCCTGCCTCCAGAGTTGGTTGTCGGTGCCGCGGACGAAGACGTCGATGCGACCAGGACCCCACGACACTGCGGCCGGGTTCCCGACAATGGGGCCCGTCGGCGGATTCGACAGGTTCTCCCAGCCGAACGACCAGGCGTGCCCGTCCCACCATTTGTGCAGCAGGAACCCGCCCGCCGAGTTGGCGAACACGTCGAGTCGACTCGGTTGCCACGACGCGACGGCCGGTCCGCTCGCGAG
>JANLTQ010000456.1:0-2693 GCA_031363005.1 Acidimicrobiia bacterium
GCTAGCTCAACTGGTTAGAGCAACAGACTCTTAATCTGTAGGTTCTGGGTTCGAGTCCCAGGCGGCGTACCACTTTTCAGGGCCGGTCGAAACGACCGCCCGGTTGCGCAGTTTCGTGTTCAGGGGCGGAGTTCGCTGAGCTGACGATGAAGCGCCGGGAGGTCCAAGTCGCCCATCGCGGCCTGCGCCTCGTCCATCAGCGTGCTAGCCACATCGGTGTTCTCGCGGCCAAGCAGGCATGCAGCCCAGTCGAGCCGACACCGGGCGCGCCAGATCGGCGATTCGAGACGGTCGGCATCTTCCACCGCCGCCATGAATGATCGGTCCGAACCTTCGTCGTCGCCGAGCACGGCTTCCAGGCGAGCAACGAGCCGCGTCGCCGGACCGCACATGATTCCGCCGGTTCCCAGCTGCGCCCGGTCGGCGGCGAAAGGCCGGATGATCTCGACGAGTATCCCCGCGGCACTTTGATCGGCGACCAGCGCCGCCGTCTCGGCGTAGAGCGAGATCGCCATGGGCCACCCGGCGTCGTCGGGCACGTCGGTGAACCCGTTGGCGGCCACCCGATCGAGCCGGCGCGCGGCTTCGTCGATCTCACCCGTGGTCGCGAGCATGAACATCACTGCGGCATCGGTTGCGTCGGACACAACCGGGCGCGAGTCACGGAACTCGGTCCAGGCCGTGAGCAGTTCGCCGAGGCGATCTTGTTCGCGCCGCCCCGCGAGGCCCATCGTCGCCCGATACGTGACCGCCTCAGGCAGACCCATGGTGCTCAAGATCTGGAACATCTCGGCCGATCGAGCCTCGGCGACTGCGAGTTCACCGTCGGATGCTGCGACCATTTCGCCGACCATCAGGATCGCTCGGTGCGTCACCGCAGCTTCGGCGCGGGTGGCGAGATCCTCCAATCCCGCGAGCGCTGCGCGCGCAGCCGGACCGTCGCAGCTCGCCAGGCCATGGAAGCCGCTACTCATCCATACCCCCGCCATCGAAATCGGATCACCCAATGTTTCCGCGGCAGCGAAAACCTCCCGGTGCAGCTCGGAGTCCCGGCGAAACGAATCACCGTGCCAGGTCGTGCGTGACCGCGCGCTGAACCGGGCGCCCGCGACCTCGATGAGCGCGAGACGGTCACCGGAGTCCCGCGCCGACGCGACGGCATCGTCCAACAGCTCGAAGCGGCGGGCGTCACCAATGAAGATCAGCTCGATCGCCAGCGCGGCGAGCACCCGAGCTCGGAGGGCCGGCACCGCGTCGAGCTGTGCGAGCGCATCCTCGAGGAGCGCAATCTTCTCGGGATCGCTCGGCTGGTCTTGATCGAACGACACGCGACCGGAGACCAACAACGCCTCGGCCATAGCTGTCGCCAAACCCGCGCGTTTCGCGCGCTGAGCCGCGAGCACGACCGTGTCCCGCACGTCCCCTAACGCGGTCTGGACTTGGGCACGTGCCAGCCGCGTCAGCAGATCCACTTCGGTCGCGACGTCGATGTCGTCGTCCTCGAGATGCTCCAACGCCAGCGAATACCAGCGGATCGCATCGTCGGGCGCCGAGGCCTCCATCGCCGCGTCGCCGGCGCGTTTCGAGTATTCGACGGCCTTGTCCGCTACTCCTGCGGCCGATGCTTCGCCGAAGTGGAACGCCAACTCGGCCAGGACCTTGCTCGGATCCGCGCCGTGTCGCGCTTCGAGCGCCTCGGCGATCTTGCGGTGCGTGCGCACCCGGCGGGTGGTGGTCAGCTCTTCGAGCAGGGTGGTCCGCACGAGGGCATGGCCGAAGCGGTACCGGTCGAGACCGACCTCGTTGAGCAGGCCGGTGGCGCGGGCCCGGTCGAGCTGGTCGAGGGCATCGTCCTCGTCGATCCCGATGACGTCGGCGAGTACCCGCACGTCGAACTCGGCACCGATTACTGCTGCGACCGACAAAGAACGCTGGGTCGGTTCGTCGAGCCGGGAAATGCGCCGGCCGACGACCTCGCGCACTCCTTCGGGAAGCCCGACTTCCGCGAGCGTCAAGTCGCTGGTCCACCGTCCGTCGCGCACCACCAGCGCGCCCGACTCGACGAGGTTGCGCATGATCTCGCCGACGAAGAACGGGTTGCCGGTGGTCTCGGCGAAGACCGCATCGGCCAGCGCGAGGCCGGCGTCGTCGAGATCGTGACCGGCCGACCGCTCGAGGAACTGCGCGACGCCGTCGCGGTCGAGGCCGTCAATCGCGATCCGTTGCACCGCACCGATCCGACGGAACTCGGCGAGCGCGGCTGAGAGGGGATGCGCTCGGTCGAGATCGGTGTCTCGGTACGTCCCGAGGATCATCACCCGGTCGTTCGCGGTTTCATGCACGAGGTGTCGGAACAACGCGAGTGTTGGTGGATCGGCCCAGTGCAGGTCGTCGAGTACCAAGAGAAGCGGCGCACCCGCGGCCGTCGTCCGGATCCAGCCCGAGACCGCCTCGAACATGCGGGCCCGCTCGGATTCCGGGTCGCCCCGCCGAGGCTCGGCTCCCGGGACTCGGTCACCGACCTCGGGTACCAGCCGGACCAGCTCACCGCTGAGTGGTCCCAGCCACGATGCCGGGGCAACATCGTCGGGAAGTTCCAGTTGGAAGCGCAACGCCTCGACGAACGGTTGGAACGCGAGACCGAGATCCTCGTCGCACGGGACCAGCAGGCGTTGGTACTCGCAGGTCGGTGC
>JANLTQ010000461.1:0-1807 GCA_031363005.1 Acidimicrobiia bacterium
GGCCAGACCCGCGACGACCGCCAGCCCAACTGCGATGACTCGTGGTTGCACGCCCGCCCCTGTCTGTGCCCGCCGTGGTCGTTCGGTCCTTGCTCGCAACCGAACGTGAGTTTGCGCAATACGCGCGACGGAGTGGATACGAACCTTTCGTGTTCACCACAAATTCGTGAAGATCGAAAGAATCGCGTGAATCGTACGATATTATCGCAAATCACCTTGGTCGATCGGCAGTCGACCGACAACGCCGCACCGGGTCGCTGCAGCGAGTCGTCGGTTCCGGGCCTTTGGGAGGCGAAGTGTTGAGCGTCGAACACGCAGCGAACGGATCGAACGGTGCATCCACCAACGGAGCTGCCCACCCCCGGTGGGTGAGAGAAACCATGGCACCTCCGCTGGAGCGGAAGCGCCTGCACGCCGCGAAGGCGGCCTTCACGACCCGTCGGATCGATCTCCGATCCCTGTTCGCCGATACCGAGCCGACACTCCTCTCCGGCGCAATCCGACCGCGAGCCGGGGATTTGGTTCTGGCGCGCGTCGATCGAATCGGTCACCACCGCAAGATCGAACTCACGAGCGGCCGGCGCGCCGGACTGCACCTCGGCGACGAGATTCTCGTGGTGTACGGCGATCGCTACGCGACCGACCAGTTCGAGTCCCACGTTCCGCTGAAGCTCGGCCGCACCCAACTCGTCGCGTCGGGGGGTATCGCGTCCACGGTGCTCTCGCGCAGCGGGGCAGTCCGCCGGGCGACCGAGATCAATGCCCTCGGTCTCGTCGCCGACCACCTCGGCATGCCGATCAACCTCTCGGACTTCACCATCGATCGGGTCGAGCCCACGAGCGAGCGCCCGCCGAGCATCGCCGTCTTCGGCACCGCCATGAACTCAGGGAAGACGACCACGGTCCAGTCACTCGTTCGCGGCGTACGCCTCGCCGGCGGGAAGCCCGGCGCCACGAAGGTGACCGGAACCGGTTCCGGGGCGGACTATTGGGTGATGGTGGACGCCGGCGCCCACTGCGTCGCCGATTTCACCGACGTCGGTCTGGCCACCACGTTCCGTATTCCGTTCCAGACCATCGAGGCCAACTTCGTCCACCTCGTGAACCACCTCACGAACCAAGGGTGTTCCGAGATCGTCATCGAGGTGGCCGACGGCCTGTTTCAAACCGAGACCGCGCAGCTGATTCGCAGCGACGCGTTCCGCGAGCTCGTCGATGGTGTGATCTTCGCGGCCAGCGATGCGATGGGTGCGCTGGCAGGGAGCCGGCATCTCCTCGAACTCGACGTTCCGTTGCTGTGTGTCAGTGGGCTGCTCACGCGTTCTCCGCTCGCCCATCGCGAGGCGGCGGAGTTCTGCGACGTGCCCGTGATCGCCACGCCGGCGTTGAGTGATCCCGACACCGCGATGATGCTGATGAAAGGTGGAGACATCGATCTCGACCGCCTCGAACGGCAGGTCGGGCGCGAGTTCGACGACGATGACGACTCCGATGAGCTGCCGCCCCCCGCACCTGCCTTCGACGCGAATCCGCTCCAACCCCTCGGTGGGCTCTTGTGAGCGCTCAGTCGGGCCGTTCGTTCAGCATCACCCGAAGAGACGTTGCGAAGCTCGTAGCGATCGGCTTCGTGCAGGCCGCCGGGGTGATCGGGTTCGTGCTCCTCATTCGCAGCGCCGTGGACCGGTTGCAGAGGCCGGCGGTGCAGTCGACCGATCTCATGCCGATCCTCGGCTTGCTCATCGTGGCGTCGTTGGTCCTCGCCTGGACCCGGGGCTCGGAGTTCACGGTCGCCGAGCAGGCCGGCTAC
>JANLTQ010000486.1:0-4382 GCA_031363005.1 Acidimicrobiia bacterium
GCTGCACCAAGATGAGCGGGTATGGAGCTGCTCTTGCTGTCGAACTCCACCAACTACGGCGCTCAGATGTTCGAGCACGCGGCGGAAGCGTTCGTCGACGTCGTCGCGGGTGCAACAGTCACCTTCATTCCGTACGCGCTCGCAGATTGGGATGACTACGCGGACCGGGTGAGCGCCGCGCTCGGTGCGTTCGGGATCGAGGTCACCTCGGCCCACCGATCCGATCGCCCCGGCCGCGCGATCCGCGAAGCCGAGGTCGTCATGATGGGTGGCGGCAACACTTTCCGGTTGCTCGACACGCTCCATGGTCTCGACGTCATCCACGATCTCGGGGCGCAGGTGCGCGCCGGGACCACGCGCTACATGGGCGCATCGGCCGGCACCAACATCGCGTGCCCGACGATCCGCACGACGAACGACATGCCGATCTGTCAACCGCCAAGTTTCGAGGCGCTCGGCTTCCTGCCGTTCCAGATCAACTTGCACTACGTCGACGCGGACCCCGCCTCCACGTTCATGGGTGAGAGCCGAGAGGAACGGATCAGTGAGTTCCTCGAAGAGAACCACTGCCCGGTGCTCGCGTTGTACGAAGGCTCGTGGCTGCGCGTCACCGGAAAGACGGCCACCGTGACTGGTCGGGCGCGTCTGTTCCAGCGCAGCGGTTGCGAAGCGTTCGACGACGGCGTCGACGTCTCCGAGCTCTTGGATCTGAGTCCGCGCTTCGACGGTGGAACTCGACCACGTCCCAGCCGCATCAACTGAGCGCGGTCTCGATCGGCGCACCGCCGCCCGTGCAGTCCAACCCGATCGGATCAACCGGGGCGGACGATCTCGGCGAGGAGGTCCATGGAGCGGAGCCACGCATCGATGTCCTTCTGCCATGGTGCTGCCACCATGTGCTGAATGCCCGCGGCCTCGAACGCTGAGTTCTCCTCGCCGATGAGACCGGGATCCATACCTTGGGGATCCCATCCGGTCCGCGCCGAGATGGTGAATGCGGGCTCGGGTCGGTCCCGCCGCAGACGCTCCACGATCGGGACCACTTCGGGCGGCTTCAGGCCGACGATGTGGAAGCCGTCTCCCTTGGCGACGGCGCGCCGGAACGACGCCTCGACTCCGCCGCCGATCCAGATAGGGATCTCGCCGGCGGGCTTGGGGAGAAAGCGGATCTCATCGAGGTGGTGCCAGGCACCGTCGAACGTCACGGGGTCGTCTCGCCAGGCGGCGCGCAGCAGATCGATGATCTCGTCCATGCGACGGCCCCTGGTTTCGAACGACTGACCGAGGGCGTCGTACTCGCGCTTGCTCCACCCGACCCCGGCTCCGAGGATCAGGCGCCCGCCACTCATCGCGTCGACACTCGCGAGGTGGTTGGCGAGCCAGACCGGGTTGTGCTGGGGGACGACGAGCACGCTGGTGCCGAGGCGAACACGGGTGGTGACCGCCGCAGCCCAACTCAGCGTGGCGAACGGGTCGAGCAGGAACGGGGACGGATAGGTCTGCTCGGCCGGATGCACGATGTGGTCGCTCACCCAGACATCGCGGAAACCGAGATCCTCCGCATGCCGGGCGGCGCGAGAAACGGCGTCGCCGCCCGCGACCCGTCCGTACTGAGGCAGGTGGATTCCGTAGGTCATCGCCATGGCGTGATCCTGCCAGTCCGCACGTCATCGCGTCCGTCTCCCCCGCGGTCGCCGCGCCTCCACCGCGAGACTCACAACGCGAACGGCTCACGGCCGGCGACGCAGGGGTTGCGCAGTGTCCCGATGACCTCGGCGCCCGACACGAGCGTCTCGCCCGGCGAGAGATACCGACCCCGAGCCATGCCAACACCCGATGGCGTGCCCGTGAAGATCAGATCACCCGGGTACAACCGACAGATCGACGACAGATACGCGACGAGGGTGGGGATCGAGAAGATCAGCTCCTTCGTACGTGCTTCCTGCATGCGTTCACCCTCCACATCGCACCAGAGCGCGATGTCGTCGGGGTCCTCGAACGCATCGATCGACACCAGCGCCGGGCCAATCGGCCCGAAGTTCTGGAAGCTCTTGCCGAGACAGAACTGCGGCGGGACACCGGTCATCTGCACCGCCCGGTCCGAGATGTCTTGTCCCAGCGTGAGGCCGGCGATCAGGCTCCACGCGTCGGCGACGCTCACGTTCGACGACTCCTCACCGATGACCGCAACGATCTCCACTTCCCAGTCGACCATGTCACCCGACAGCGGCACCTCCGCGTTCGGACCTGCGATACAACTGGGGAACTTCGTGAACGTGAGCGGCGCGGGCGGCAGCGGCACACCCGACTCGCCTGCGTGGTCGTGATAGTTCAGGCCGATCCCGAATACCTGCGGCGGGTGAGGGACCGGCGCATCGAGGGCCGCGTCGGCGAGACGCCCCGTGGCCACGGCCGATGCGCACTGCTCGTGGAGCGTGTGCAACTCGCGATGACGGGCCACCGCCACCAGCGGATCCGCCAGAGTCGCATCGCCTGACAGACCCGCGAGGTCGTACCAACCGCCGTTGCGTTCGAGCGCCGCGCGCCCGCTGACGTTGACCAGTCGAAACATGAGTGATCGCTCCTATCGGGCTCGTGGACCGGTGTTCGATGACGTTGCTGGGGCAGTCCCGATGTGCTGATCGGGGCGGATGTACAGGGCGGCGTCTCGCGCCATCGCCAGGGTCTCGCTCCACCACCCATTCGGATCGTGGACGTCGACGCCGATGCGCACGATCTCGAGGTTCGCCGCGTCCTCAAGTCCGGGCCCCGCCGCTTCGGGGCCGAGCAGGAGGATCGGGCCGGCGAGCGGAACGAGGTCCAGGGTCGAGATCGTCGTACCCGCCCGCTCGACCCATCCATGGGGCAGGCGTGCGCCGGGACGATTCGTCGGAACGTATTCGCGGACGGGGTCGACGCCGGTGTCGTAGACGAAACCGAGTTGCAACCCGAGCATGTCGAAGTGTGTCGCTTGGTGTGCGATCGCAGTGCTGACGTCACCGCCTTCCTCGATCGCCACCGGGACCTCGATGAGCTTCGCCGCGTTCTCGAGGCTCACGTCGGCGTTGTGCTGCGCGACGGGTCGACGCTCGGCTTCGTAGGTGTCCAAGAGCTCATCGGTCGCGGTTCCGCTCTCGACCGCGGCAAGTTTCCATCCAAGATTGTGGGCGTCCTGTACGCCGGTGTTGAGGCCCAGTCCCCCCGTGGGAGGGAAGCGGTGGGCCGCGTCTCCAACGAGAAACGCGCGACCCTCGCGATAGCGCTCCGCCACCTGCGCGGTCATCGTCCAGGTACCGACCGCACGGACCGAGAACTCGGCTTCATGATCCGCGAGCGCACTTCTGACCAGACCCTCGCACTGCTCCACCGTGAACGCAGCTGCATTCTCCAACTCGGGATCGAACGGAAGCATGTAGACCCACTCGGAATCGATGTCGTGGGCCACGAACACGCCGCCACTCGCGGTATCGCACACCCAGTAGAGAACGCCGGGCGCGACTTTCACCATCGTTCGGAAGTTCGCGTCGAGGTGCACCATCACAAAGTGCTGCAGCACACGCGGCCCGATCGGCTCGATACCGAGCCAACGGCGTACGGGACTCCCCGCCCCGTCACATGCGAGGAGCCAACGACTCGTGACCGTCGCCGCGGCCCCCGCACGTTCGATCACGCTGCGCACCGCGGTGTCGTCCTGCTCCGCGCTCTCCCAGCGATGTCCGTAGCGGACGGTGACCCCCACGCGCGCGAGTTCGTCGCGCAGCAACGGTTCGAGCTTGTGCTGTGACAGGTTGCGCAGCGGTGTCGGGGTGAGCGCATAGACCTCGTCCCCTTGGCGTTCGAAGGGAAGGCTCCCGATGACCTCACCGCCGAGCTTCGTGACCCAGTGCACGGCACCGGCGTCGGCCGGGTCCTTCGCCATCGCCAGAATGCGATCGAGATCCAGGCCGATCTGGCGCCACACTTCGAAGGTGCGCGCGTTCACTACGTGCGCCGCCGGCGCGCGCTGGGGGCCGCCCCGTTGGTCGACGATCTCCACGGTGAGGCCGAGTCGTTGGAGCAACAAGGCCGCCGTCAGGCCGACGGGCCCGGCGCCCGCGATCAACACGTCGACACTCTCGGCGATATCCGGTGAGCCGTTCATCGCCGAGCTCAAAACGCCGCCACGTGTGAGCCACCATCAACATGGAGGTTCTGACCACTGATGAAGCCGGCCTGCGCACTGCAGAGGTACGCGCAGGCGTCTCCGAACTCCTCGGGTCGACCGAGGCGTCGGGCCGCGATGGTCTGAGCCATTTCTGCGTAGGCCTCCTCCATCGTGATGCCCTTGACCGCGACCGCGAGCTCGGCCATCTGACGTTGGCGGTCGGTGTCGATGCGTTCGG
>JANLTQ010000491.1:0-9802 GCA_031363005.1 Acidimicrobiia bacterium
CCTGGACCCAGCCGACGCGACCGGAACCTCGAGATCCTCGGCGGTTCGACGCGCCTGGAACTCGGCCTCGGTGGCGTCGCCCGCGTCCTGCGCCGCCGCGGATTGCTGCTTCTCGGGATATTTGCTTTGGCATTCGCGCTGATCTACGCCGGGAGCAGCCAGCTGCCGAAGCGTTACTCGTCGGTCGCGTGGATCAAGATCAATGACCCGACCCAGGCGATCTTCACAGATGCCGGAAAGTCGGTCGACCTCACCAAAGAGCAGCGCGCCGTTATCCTGAGCCTGCAGTCACCGAAGCTGAGCAGCTTCGTGGAGTCGAAGCTCGGAGCGCGTTTTGCGGGCGTGAAGTCCGTGACCTCGACCGGGCTCGAGGCGTCGCCGCTCATTCGCATCGACTCCTCCGCGTCGACCCCTCGGCTCGCGGAGCGGGCTGCCAACGCAGCAGCCGAATATGCGGTGAACGAGCGGCAGGGCATCGCCCGCAAACGGCTGCTCGCGGACGCCGCCAGTGACGAACAGACCGCGACCAAGCTGACTGGCGAGGTCGACGACCTGAGCAATCAGCTGCAAGGCATCGTCGCCACGAATCCGAAGTATGCATCGCTGAAGGCTCGGCTCGACGCCCGAACCGCAGAGCTCACCGAGGTTGCAAAGAAGGCATCCCAGGAAAGGTCGAACGCGGTCACGGCGGACGGCGGCCTCGAGATCTATGAGACCGCGTTGCGTCCGGCCGACCCCGACTTCCCCAAGCCGACGAGCTGGGCGATCCTCGGGAGTCTTGCGATTCTGCTGATGGCCGTCGGAGTCGTCTACGGCCGGGAAGAGTTGGTCGGGCGATTCCGGAGCGGCGACTCGAGCGAATCGCGCCGGGCGGGGGCCCGCGTGCTCGGTGTGCTGCCCGCCCCGAACAACGCCCTGCCGCGTGGAGTCGTGACGGGCGCAGGAGCGACCGTCGACGAAGTCGGATTGCAAATCGTGCACCTGCTGGGCCGCAGCAAAGCCAATGTTGTCTTGCTGTGTGGCGTCGACGGCGCGGCACCTGAATACACGGCTCGTCGCGTCGCCCAGGCGATTGCTGAGTCGGGCGCGCGAGTGGTCTATGCCGCCTGTCGAGGCGCTTCGGACCCGGGTGAGGACGACGAGTTCGAGGCTCCGGTGCCACGGGCTCGGCTGTCGGTGGTCCACGAACAACAGACTGGTGGCCGGCTGCGGGTGCTCGACGACGGGATCGCGGTCAATGAATTGACGGTCGCACGGGCCCGCACTGTCCTTCGACGCTTGACCGAGCAGTGCGAATACGTTGTGATCGCCTCGCCGTCCCCGACCGTTGAGCCATCGTCGCTGATTCTTGCCGAGCTGGCCGACGCCACGGTCATGATCGCCCAGCACGGTGTCACCAAGTTGCGCGACGCCGAGCGGGCGGGGACCCGTCTGCGTCGAGTGGGCGGAGCCGTGCTCGGCGTGCTGGTGGATCCGATCAAGCCCGGGCCGGTCGGCGCGAGCTTCGTTCCCCGAGCCAGCGGAGTATCGGCGGGCTGAACACGTGATGTCGCACTTGCGCCCGCCACGAATCCTCCATCTGGCCACCCGCTACCAACGCGGCGGTTCCGAACAGAGGCTCCGCGACTTGATCGGCGCGATTCCTGACGCGGACCATTCCATTGTCATCGGCGTGGATTCCGATGTCGATCTGGCCCGGTCACACTTCGACTGCCCGGTCGTGATCGAGCCCCACCTCGTTCGGTCGCCGAGACTCGATCATGATCTGGCCGCGCTCGCTGCGCTCCGGCGGCGGCTACGGAACGATCGCGTCGATCTGCTGGTCACGCATCAATCCAAGGCGGGGGTCGTGGGCCGGCTTGCCGCTCGTGCCGCGGGCCGGGTGCCGGTGATCCATTCATTGTCGATGGCGAGCTTCGGCCCCGGGTACGGAACGCTCGAGAGTTCTGCCTACCGCCTGATCGAGCGAGCTCTCGCACCGCTGACCACGCGCTACGTCGTCGTGGGCGCGGACCTGGCGAGACGCTTCGAGGTGGCCGGCGTGGCTTCCGACAAGCTGGCCATCGTGCGTTCGGCGGCGACGTTGCCCGGACCGAGGCCGGTCGATCCACCGTCGGTCGACGGCATCCCCGCGAACCGGCCCGTCGTTGTATGCATCGGGGCGCTCGAACCTCGGAAGAACCCGCTTGATCTCATTCCGATGCTGCAACGAGTACAGGCGACGATTCCGGACGCATTCCTCGCGGTCGCCGGCGACGGACCGCTCGCCGGCGAACTGCGCGATGGCGTTCGTGCCGCCGGGCTCGAGTCCGATGTCGGTTTGCTCGGCTACGTCAAACCCACCGAGCCTTTGCTCTGGCGAGCGGACGCAGTGGTGCTGCTCAGCAACGCGGAAGGACTGCCTCAGGTCCTGATCCAGGCGGCCGCCGCCGGGGCACCGTTCGTCAGTTACGACGTCGATGGCGCCCGCGAGGTCGTGGCGCTCGGTGCCGTTGGTGAGGTCGTGCCGCTCGGACAGGTCGCCGCCGCCGCGGATGCGCTGGTGCGACAGTTGGGGCGTTCGGCGGGCCCGCGACGAGTGGACCTCACATCCTGGGATCGTGAGGTCATCTACTCGTCCTACCGGAAGGTGGTCGACGATGTGGTGAGCGAGGTGCGCCGTGCTGGCTGATGTCATCGTCGCGTCCCGGCGCGCACGCAGCGAGATCATCGACTCGCCGTTCGCCACGCTGTTGCTCGCGCTCTCGATCGTCTTCGTGGCATTTCTGTTTCCCAAACTCGGATCGGATCTTGTCCTGACCGATCTCCTCATTGGCGCCACCATCGTCGCCTCGCTCTTGCATCTGGTTCGCGGTGACTGGCTGGCTCGAGATGTAGCGCGTCAGATTCAGGTGCCCGTCTTCGTCATCGGCATCGGCGCGCTCATCGGTTCGCTGTACGCCGGAGTGCGACCGTGGATCATCGGCGACCTGGTTCGCGACCTCGCCATCGTTCTCGTCTTTCTGGCCGCGGTTGACATCTTGCGACGGGGCGGGCCGCGCGCGGTGCGCTTCTGTTACGTCGCATTGGGCATTTGCATTTTGTTCGCGGCGGTTCAGCTGGCATCGTCAGGTGGAGACGAGTTGCGGGCAAGCGGGACATTCCCGAACCCGAACGTGGCGGCGAATCTGCTGGCCATGGGATTGCTCTGTTGGGCGGCCGCACCGTTTCGCGTGGCGACGAAATTCGTCGTCGGAGGTATTGCGGTCGTCGGACTGTTGGCGGCCGCGTCTTTCGGATCGATGCTGCAGCTCGGTATCGGGTTCGGTTACCTCGCAGTGACCCACGTCGATCAGGCGCGGAACCTCATTCGCGGTCGGCGGATGTTGGCACTCGTTCCCATCCTGCTCATGCTCCTGGTTGGGTTCTTTGCCTTTACCGAGCTCCGGGGGGGTCAGGACAAGAGCGGCTTCAATCAGGCGCGTTTCGACCGCAGCGGTGGTTTGCGCGTTGCGGTGTGGGTGGAGGCGATCGGCAAGGTTCCCGACGCACCGTGGGGAGTCGGGCCCGGATCCGTGCGAGGTCTCGACCTCAACACCCTTGAGACCGAGCTGCACAGCGAGCCCCTCGCATTCCTGGTCGAACGCGGCGTCATCGGCTTCTTCGGCTTGTTACTCATGTGGTTTGCGATGGTCCGGCTCTGTCCACCCGGTACCCAAGCGCGCGCGATGGTTCTGGCCTACATCTTCGGAAGCTTTTTCCGCGAGACTTCTCACTACCGCCACTTCTGGGTGTTCCTTGCCCTGGCGCTCGTCCGCGCAGAACAGGTGAGGCGGTCCAATCCGCAGCCTGAGCTGGTGTTGGAGTGAGCGGAGAGGAAACTGGGTCGCCCCCATCCGGAAGTACCGCACGCCGAGCGCTCGGCGGCATGGTGTGGTCGGGACTCGGATTCGGTTCGCAGGGCATCGGCCAGTTCCTCGTCGTCATCGTCTTTGCGCGCTACCTGACCAAGACCGACAACGGGCTGGTGGGCGCCGCGGTCATCGTCATTGCCCTCGGTCAACTCTTCACCGAGGCCGGGTTCGGTCCGGCGGTGATCCAGCGCGAGAACCTCACCGACGAGCACGTGCGCACCGCGTTTGCGCTGTCGATGATCACGGGTCTGGTCATGACCGGACTGGTCTTCGCCGGCGCGCCGCTGGCGGCGTCGTTCTTTCATCAGCCGCGGATGGAGGGCGTCGTGCGCGGCTTGGCCTTCGTGTTCGCACTGCAGGCGCCGGGAGTGGTCGCGATGGCGATGCTGCAACGCGATCTTGACTTCAAGTCGATCGCGATCGCCGAGACCGTGTCCTACTTCTTCGGCTTTGCGTTGGTGGGCGTGGTGCTGGCGATGAACGACGTCGGCGTCTGGTCGATTGTGATCGCGCAGCTGGCGCAGGCGGCCTTGTTGACCGGCATCTTGGTGGCGCGTCGTTCGCATCCGAGGTCCCTGCGACCGCGCCGGCAAGAGTCCAAGGATCTGCTCGTCTACGCGAGCGGGATGACCGTGGCCCGCGGCTTCAACTTCCTTGCGTTGAACGGCGACAACAGCGTGGTCGGCAACCAGATGAGCGCCGCCTCGCTGGGCGCGTACAAGAACGCGTACTTACTCGCCGCCTTCCCCGCGCAGATGCTCGGGCAGGTCATGGACCGAGTGATCTTCCCGGTGTTGGCACGGTTCCAGGACGATCGGGAGCGGGTGGCGGCGGCGTATCTGCGCGGGGTCGCACTCGTCTCGATCCTCACCGTGCCCGGTTCGGTGCTCGCCGTGCTGCTCGCACCCGAGATCATCCACCTGCTCCTCGGTGCCGGCCACAAGTGGGACGACGTCGTCCTTCCGTTCCAGGTGATGGCGGGCGGTCTGCTGTTCCGCACCAGTTACAAGATCAGCGACTCGTTGGCGCGGGCGATGGGAACCGTCTACCGCCGCGCCTGGCGGCAGGGGGCATATGCAATTGCGGTCGTCGTCGGCGCAACCATCGGCACGCGGTACGGACTCGGCTGGGTGGCCGTCGGCGTCACGGGTGCGATTGTTCTCAATTACCTCCTGATGGCTCATCTGAGCCTTCAGACCGCGGAGATCACGTGGCGACGCTTCGCCGCTCGGCAGCTTCGTGGCGTGGCGCTGGCCGGTCTTGTTGCGGTGGTGAGCATCCCGACGGTGGTGGCGCTGCGCGGTGCGGGCCTCGGTGCAGGCCAACTCGAGAACCTCGTGGTCGTCGCCGGCGGGGTCCTGAGTGCGGTCGCCGTCCTTGGTCTGGCGTGGCTGGTCCGACCGGAGCTGACCCTCGGGAATGACGGACAATGGATCATGGGTGTGATTCGGTCGCGCAAGTCTCCGCCAAACCTGCCGATGGATATTCCTGCGTGAGGGCGGCCGGCCCGAAGGGCCAGGAGGACACACGATGAGCTTGGTGATGGAGGTGCTGCGTCGGTTCGACGAGCGCGGCGTGGCGTACTGCCACTGGAAGAGCAACGACCACCTCGCAGCCGCGTTGGCCGCGGATACCGACTTGGACATCCTCGTGGACCCGGCCGGGATCGACGACGCCTACGCAGTGTTCGCGGAGCTGTCGTGCCGACGGGGGCGGGTCGCGAACGCCCGGAACGACATCGGCCTCGAGGACTTCCTCGGCGTCGACGACGAGTCGAATCGGATGGTCCACTTCCACGTCCATTACCGCCTCCCCGGTGGCGAACGCCACAACAAGCGGTTCCGTCTCCCGTGGGAACGGCTGGTGCTCGACACGCGGGTTCGGGACGAGTCCGGAGTGTGGGTCACCGCTCCTGCGGTGGAGGTGGTGCTCCTCCTCACGCGCTACGCGTTGAAGCTGCGCGGCCGCGACATGGTGAAGGGCGCGAGCGGCCCCGGTTCCGAGCTCGCGTACCTGATGGCTCGTACGGATCGCGACGCGGTGCTCGATATCGGCGAGCAACTGCTCGGTGCCGGAGGTCGGCGCGCGATCGCAGCCTGTCTCGACGGTGAGCCCGGGACGAAGCAGCTGTACCGATTGCGCCGCGTGGTCCTGCGGGCGCTGGCGAGCCAGACCAGCTCGCGCGGACCGGCGGCGTTCTCCCGTCGGATGAATCGTGAGGCCGCGTGGGCGATGCGCGGGATCTCCCGCAAGGTCGCGCCGCGACCGGTCCTCAAGGGGCGCGGTGGTACCGGAGGTGGGGTGATCGTCGCGTTCGTCGGTTGTGACGGTTCGGGGAAGTCGACGATGGTCGGCGAGTCCCGGAAGTTCCTCGCGCCGAAGCTGGACGTCTACCCGATGTACCTCGGTTCGGGCGACGGTTCGTCGTCGCTGATCCGCAAGCCGATGAAGCTCGTGCGCGACCGAGTGTTCGGAAACGCTCGGGACCGGAACACGATCGCGAAGAAGGTGCGCGTCGGCGACGACCATCCGACGGCGATGTCAGGGGCGAAAGCGATCTGGGCCTTGACCCTCGCGTCCGAGAAGTCACGCAAGTTGCGCACGATCATGAAGGCCCGCACTCGCGGCATGGTCGTGATCTGTGACCGGTGGCCGCAGATGCAGTTCCCGGGCGAACTCGACGGTCCTCGGCTGACGCACTGGGCGGAGGGCAATGCAGTGCAGCGTGCGCTCGCCGCATACGAACGGCGCCCGTACGAGTTGGCCCGCCGCTTCCCACCGGACATCGTGATCCGCCTCGACGTCGACGTCGACACTGCGGCGAAGCGTCGTCCCGAGGACGGACGCGACTACCTCGAGCACCGGATCGATCTGGTCCGCGCGCTCCAGTTCGACGGGTCGCTGTTCGGTCCCGTCGAGGTGGACGGGACGCAGTCGCCGGACAAGGTGTTGACCGAGATCCTGCGGGCAATCTGGTCCCGGCTCTGATCGATCCGTCGGTGGGCTACGTCGTCGAGTTCTGCGGTCTCCCGGGCGCGGGAAAGTCGACGTTGGCACGCGCGGTCGTCGCGCAACTTCGCCTGCGCAGCGTGCCGACCACGGAGGTCATGGCCACCCTGGGCCCGGACGCCGCTCGCTCCGCCCGAGTGGCGCGCAAGCTCGGCTCGGTGCTTTCCGGGATACGGGAACCGGGCTCGGCCCGGGTTGTCGCCGACGTCGCGCTGCGCAGTGCACAACGGGATCGGCGGGACCGGCTCGCTCGGCCGGCGAATCTGTTGGTGGTGCGCCATGCGGTGACGAAGGCCCGGCGCCGACCCGGAGTTCACGTCCTCGATCAAGGCCCGCTCCAGGAGTGGTGGTCGGCCGCGCTGCGCGCCGACGACACCCAAGTGTTGGAGATGGCGGCCCAGGACCGGGCGCCTCGGGCGGATCTGGTGGTCCAGGTCCAAACCCCGATCGAAGTGCTGGTGGACCGGCTGGAGGCTCGGGGAGCACGCCAAAGCCGGCTCGAGGCGCTCGACGCAGAGGCGCGGGTGGGCGAATTGCAGCGGGGCGAATCGCTCCTGGCGGCACTCATCGATCAATTGGTACATTCTCCTGATCCCGAGAGCCCGACCGTCCTGACGGTGGACGGGCTCGACCCCACCGCCTGCGAGACCGTCGTGGACGCCGTGGTCGGGAGCCGCTGACGCACGGGGAGAAAGCACATGGGTAGGGGACGCTTCGGGGTTGTCATCGTAGGTGTCGTGATCACAACGGCTGGGCTCGGTTCGTTCGCATCAGGTGCCGGCGCCGTCGGTCCGTGTTCGCCGACGCCGACCACCGTGCTGACGGGTCCCCAGACCGAGTTCAACGGCCCGCTCGCGGCCAACAGCCGCGTCGACGCGACTGGTGCGACGTGGACGGGCACGACGTCGTACCCGGTGTATTTCGACTCCGGCGACGACGCGTGCTGGAGCGGAGGGTCCGTCAGCGGAACTTTCGGTGTCGGCACGAGCTGGGACACCTTTCACGGCAACACGGGTATCGGTTTCCGCGGAGCTCGGTTCTCCCTCGATCGGCCGCGGGTCTTCAACTACGGCGACGGCATCAGAGCGCGCACCGGGTCGAGTGACTTCTTGATCAAGAACGCGTATCTCGCCTACATCCATGACGATTGCGTGGAGAACGACGATCTCCTCGTGGGCGCAGTCGAGGACTCGTACCTCGACGGTTGCTACGTGGCGTTCTCGGCCCGTCGTACCAGCGGCACGACCTTTGACGGTCGCTTCAATACGTGGAGCATCAGGAACTCGCTGGTCCGCCTGCAGGCCATGCCCACGGTGTACTCGGGCAGCGCCGCCGGTCACGGTGGCTTCTTCAAGTGGGACGAGAACGCACCGGTGAGCCCGAAGCTCAGCCTCACCAACTCGATCTTTCGCGCCGATCAGGCCACGAACCACGGGAACTTGAATCTTCCCGCGGGGTACCCGGTGACGTGCTCGGGCAACACGGTGGTGTGGTTGGGCGCCGGGCCGTTCCCCGGGGCCGCATCGTGGACCGCAACCTGTCCGGACACGGTGATCACCACCGATCGGTCGGTGTGGGACGCGGCGGCGCGGATTTGGGACATCGCGCATCCGGGCGTGGTGACCGGTCCGGAAGTCTCGGTAGGAGACGCGTCGGTCATCGAAGGAACCTCGGGCGCCCGGTCTCTGCGGTTCCCGTTGTCGTTGTCGAGCCCCCCGGCTCCGGGAAAGTCCGTGGCCGTCTACTGGTCGACAGCCCCGGGCACGGCCGGTACGAGTGACTTCACCCCGACCAAGGGAAAAACGATATTCACCGGCAGCCAAGTGTTCAAGATGCTGACGGTCGGGGTGAAACAAGATGGCTCCGACGAATCGAACGAGCTGATGTACCTCGTCGCGGCCGGCGTGGATGGCGGCGAGAATCATCGAGAGCGGGGCACGGGGACGATCGTCGACGACGACCCGGGCACCGGGGTGCGGCTCGCGGTATCGGACGCGACCGTCGTCGAAGGCGACAGCGACGTGCGTTCGCTGGTGGTACCGATCGCGCTCACGACGTCGGCGACCTCGGATGTGCTGATCAACTGGTCGACGCAGCCCGGCACTGCAACCCCGGGTACGGACTACACCACTCGCTCGGGAACTGCCAAGATCGCGGCGACGAAACGGTTCGTGTACCTGACCATCCCGCTCCTGGCCGATACCGATTCCGAAGGAACCGAGAATTTCCAGGTCGTCGTGAACACTGCCAGCGGCGCGACCATCATCGACGGCACTGGCGTGGTGACCATCCGCGACGACGACTGAATCGAGGTCGCGAGGAGGACGCTTCCACCTCGCCTGGAGTCCCCGATTGGAGCGCGACCCGCGTCAGCTCTGAGGGGTGCGTCGGGCAGTCGGCGTGAACGCGACCTTCATGCCTTCGTAGCCACTGACGAAGTTCGCCGCTCGGTGCGCGGGTTCGGTGGGGTCGACGAGGTGGATGTCCGGCAGCCGGTCGAGTAGCACGTTGAACAGCGCACGCAGTTCCAAACGGGCGAGCGAACTGCCGAGACAGAAGTGCGTTCCGAAACCGAAGGCCACGTGCTCATTCGGCGCCCGCTCGATGTCGAAGCTGTGCGGGTCCGCGAAGTGGTCCTCGTCGCGGTTTGCCGACGGGTAGAGCATGAGCAGCTTCTGGCCGGCTTCGATCTGCTTCCCGTGGAAGTCGACGGTCTTGGTTGCCGTGCGCGCCATGTTCTTGATCGGCGTCACCCACCGCAGCATCTCCTCGACCGCGGGGATGACGAGCGCGCGATCAGCGAGCAGGCGCTGCCACTGGTCCGGGTGGCGCATCAGTTGGTACGCGCCGCCGGACATCACGTGGCGGGTGGTTTCGTCGCCGCCGATCAGGATCAGCAG
>JANLTQ010000551.1:0-1780 GCA_031363005.1 Acidimicrobiia bacterium
GTCACCGTCGACTTCGGCGTGGACGAGGATGCTCATGAGGTCGTCACGCGGGCAGCCGCGACGGTCCTCGATCACCCGTTGTGCGTAGTCGTTGTAGCCGTTGAACGCCTCGCCCGCGGCGATGAGTAACTCGAGATCTTCGGTGCCGAGCCCGCGCAAGAGATCGTCGGACCAGCGCATCAACGCGGCGCGGTCCTCCGGCTCAACGCCGAGTGCGTCGCCGATCATGATGAGCGGAATCCACGCGGCCAGGTCCCAGACGAAATCGCATTCGCCGCGTTCGCAGACCTCGTCGATGAGATCGTGGACGAGGGTGTGGATGGCCGGTTCCTGCTCCCGAACCCGGTTCGGCGTGAAGCCGCGTGCCACCAGCTTGCGGCGCATCCGGTGCTCCGGGTCGTCCATGTCGATCATCATCGGGATCGGCCCGGTCTCGGGACGGATCCCACCGGCGTTGGAGAACGTGGCCGGGTCGGATTCGATCTCTTTGATGTGGTCGTACCGACTGATCCCCCAAACGCCGGCGTCGGCATCGAAGTACACCGGATCGTGATGACGGATCCACTCCAGCTCGGCGTGGGGGTTGCGACCCCAAAACGCTCCGCTCGTGATCGAGAGGTCGGGCTGGCGTTCGGTGATCATCGGCTTTGATCCTCTCGCGGTTTCACTGACGACGGGCGCAATATAGGGGGACGGCGGAGCGAGCAAGAACAGCTTCGGTGGCGGTGCGCCCGAGCGGTATCGTGACGGCTCGGGGTCGCTAGCTCAACTGGCAGAGCATCGGGCTTTTAACCCGCAGGTTCAGGGTTCAAGTCCCTGGCGACCCACCAGATGGCCGGTCCTCGCTGACGCACACGATCTCCACGCCCGAGATCGGATGTGGGAGCCGCAGTTCGGTTGCGTGGAGCTCGATGGCAGAGGCCGAACGCTCCCCACCGGCATAGAGCGTGTCCCCGCCGATCGGGTGCCCGAGGTGTGCGAGGTGCGCGCGGATCTGATGGGTGCGGCCGGTGTCCAAGGTGACCGCAAGCAGGGTCTGGTCGGCTCGCCGCTCGAGGACCCGCCAGTGCGTGATCGCAGGTTCGCCGGTATCGACCACGGCGCGCCGGTAGTCGAACGCGGGATCACGACCGAGTGGTGCGTCGATAGTGCCGGCATCGCCGACCACGGTGCCCTCGACGAGCGCGTGGTACTGCCGAGTGATCGTCCTGCGCGCGAACAGCCCACGGATCGCGTCGTGAACCGCGGATCGTTTGGCCACGGCGACGAGCCCGCGCGCGGCACGGTCGAGTCGGTGGGCCGGATACGGTCGCCACGCGGCCCACGGGTGACCAGGCCGCGCACCCGCGTGCCACAACAGCGCGTTGACCAACGTGTCCCGGCGGTACGGGCCGAGGGGGTGGACGTGCATGCCGGCCGGCTTGTCGCACACGATGAGATCGCCATCCTCGTACGCGATGGCGATCGGTTGGTCCAGCGGCACGAGCGGATCCTCGACGGGACCGACCAGGCTCACGACGTCGCCTGGGAATACTTCGTCGGCCATCCCGCCTCGGTGCCCGTTGATGGTCACGCGGCCGTGCGCGATGAGCGGTCCGACCTCGCGGACCGGCACGGTCACGAGATGGGCTTTCGCGAAATCGACCAGCCGCATCGGCTGCGTGCCGTCGGCCACCACGAAACCGTTGACGACGGGAGGCTCCGTTCCTGCGCGGGCGAGACGCCGAGATCATCGACGAGCGCGGCGACGCTATCCGGCTCCCGGCCGAGGGCGGCTAGG
>JANLTQ010000566.1:0-2631 GCA_031363005.1 Acidimicrobiia bacterium
CGACCTCGGTCTCGTCGTCGCCGCACAGGCTTGAGGGGGCGTGATACACAGCATTCAGACCACCGTTGATCTCTCCATGGACGCGGCTGAAGCCGCCATCCGCGTCGCGCTCGGCGAGCAAAGGTTCGGTGTCCTTTCCGAGATCGATGTCGCAGCGAACCTGCACGCCGCGCTCGGTATCGATCGCCCCCCACTCAAGATCCTCGGAGCATGTAACCCGAACTTCGCGCACCAGGCCCTCCAGATCGACCCTTCTGTCGCGCTCCTACTGCCGTGCAATGTGGTGTTGGAACCGGACGGAACAAAGACGCGCATTGCGGTCGTCGATCCCCGCGAGCTGATGACCGACCCCGCGTTCGCACAGGTCGCCACCGAAGCCGCCGAAGCGCTCACCGCGGCGCTCGCCGCGTTGGGCGGCTTCGTCTCCGAGACCGTCGCATGAAGCCGCGACTCTTCGCCCTTGCGAGTGCGTTCGTGCTCCTGACCGCCGCGTGTGGCGGAATGGGAGCGAGCCAAACGTTGGCGTCACGGCCCGGGCAGTTCCGTCTCGACGAGTGGTCGATCACCGCGGATCAACCGAAGCTGACCGCGGGACGGCGCACGATCACAGCGGTGAACCTTGGCCACCAAACCCACGAACTCGTGATCGTCAAGGCGACCGATGCGGCATCCCTGCCGACGAAGGCCGACGGTTCGGTCGACGAAGCGCAGCTCGAACTGGTGAAGGTCGGTGAGATCGCGGACATCCCATCCGGCGCGTCACGCCACAAGGTGTTGAACTTGCGTCCGGGTTCCTACGTTGCGTTCTGCAACATCGTCGCCAGTATGGGGATGGGGAACGGCATGATGGGCGGCATGGAGCACGTTCACTTCGACGCCGGAATGCACACCGAGTTCACGGTCACCGCATGATTTGGAGCCGTGCCACAGGGCTCGTCGTGGTGGCCATGGTCGCGATGTCCGCGAGCGGTGGAAGTGGATCGAGCGCGACCGCCGCGCGCCGGGCCCAAGTCGAAGCGCGGGGTACGACGGTGATGCCCTTCGACCAGAACCGAACGACGCACGTCTTCCACGCAACTGCGACCGGTGGTGTCCAGAGCGTCGTGGTGAATGATCCGCCCGACCCGAAACAGGTCGCGCTCATCCGCGCGCACCTGCACAAGGAGGCGAGTCGCTTTGCCGCTGGCGACTTCACCGATCCGATGGCGATCCACGGCATGAAGATGCCGGGACTGGAAGTGCTCCGGCGTGCGGCGGCACGGGTGCAGGTCGGGTACTCGAAGCTTCCCCTCGGGGCGAAGATCTCGTACTCGACCACCGAGTCGAGTCTGGTCACGGCCCTGCACGACTGGTTCGATGCACAGCTCATGGACCACGGATCCCAGGCGCACCGCTGAATCGATGGCCCAGCGAGAGAAAGGGTCGCTCAGGCAGAGCGGTCATAGGGAGGGGCCGGATCATGTCGCCGATTGATGAGCCGGTACACCGAAAGGATCGTGCGCCTTCCCGTCGCCATCGTGTCCCCAATTCCTCCCCACTTGCGTGTTCGAAAATCTGCGCAAGGATCGCGGTCTCGCATCCCTACTGCCATCCCTACTGACATGCCGACAACTGCTGCCCGTCGCGGAGCCGGTAGAGGTCACGAAGGACGCCGATCTGCGTGCCATGGTGGCTGACTTCGTTGAGGATGGATCCCACGATCTGTGCGCCGGTGCCCATCGGTCCTGGGCCGCCGTAGCCCCAGAACGGGGTCGGGCGTTCGAGCTGTTCGTCGGTCGCTGACCGAAGCGCGGTCTCGAGTGCTCGCCACCCGGTCCGCATGGCGGTGATCGCGTCCTCGGCACTGGTGAACATCGGGTGCGTCGCTATCTACGGCGACGTCCATCCGCTTTCTGCGCGGTGCGCACCATCGAAGAAGTCGAGTTCGGCGGCGCGGCCAGGCTGAGATCCGACGTGCCAGAACAGCCACGCGATCGAGGTCAGCGGTTCGACGGCGCGGCCGGCCACCGCCGCCTCGACCAGACCGACGTCGAAGTCGGCCGTCAATGAGCCCGAGATGAACGGCGTCGCACTTCGGCAGTCTTCGGCCGCGCCGACGGTCCACGCATCGTCCGTCGGCTTCCACATCAACTCATCATCAGTGAGGTCGGTCCACGCGCGCTGGAGCGTGAACATCTCGATGAAGAGCATCATCTCGAGGAGCGTCTCGGACCGCTTCCCAATCACGATCGAACACTACGCCGAGCCCCGGCGGCACCACGCTGCTCGAGTGCATCGGCGATGTGATCGACGCGAACGGCGGCATGCTTACGAACGAGTTCCTGTACGCCGTCCCGCGCGAGAGCTTCCGGCCACGCGGACCGTGTGGGAACCTTGCGGAATGGGGGCAGACGTCGCCGCAGCCATTGCGGTGGCTGAAACGTTCGGTGTGGTGTCCACTGATCCGCTTCTGTTGCACGAGACGAACAACACCGTGGTGTGGCTTCGTCCCGCGGCGGTCGTCGCCAAAGTCGCAACGCGTCCGAATGCGAGAAACGACATCCGGCGCGAGCACGCGGTTGCGCTCGAGTTGGTGGCCGTCGGCGGCGAGATCGCGTCACCCCTGGCCGGAGCCGTTCCGTTGACTCACGA
>JANLTQ010000581.1:0-3797 GCA_031363005.1 Acidimicrobiia bacterium
CTGCCGGGCGCGAGCCGGGTGAGTTTCTCAGTGCGTCCCGACGTGCGCAAACGCCGCTGCGGCGTTGCGCGCGCACCCTGCCGTGGGTGGGCGCGGTCGCATCGCCGATCCGCGGCCGAACATCAGCCAGTGAAGTCCGGCTCCAGGCGTAGGAGGCGGCCCACCCGGCGGACCCAACTCCGCTGAATCCGCGGGCGATCGACGCGTCGCGGGCCACCGCGATGGGACGGCTCCATGGGCGTGTCGATCCGAAGCGCGGGATCGCACGCAACGCCATCAGCGCGGAGCAACCACCGGGATGCCGTAACGGTGAGCCGCCTCGGCGAGACGATCGTCGTAGGTGACGATTCCTTCAAGGTCGTCACCGAGTTCGAGTGAGGCTGCGAGGTGCAACGCGTCGAGGCTCCGTAGGAGTTCCGGTTCGAGCTCGGCCGCCCGTTCGAACGTCGAGCTGGCGAGCGTCATCACGGTGATCGACTCCAGCACCTTGCGTGCCCGTTCCATCTGCTGGGGCGCACCCCGTCGAGTGGCACGCTGCAACTCCGTACGCAGCAGATCGCTGGAGACAATCCGATCCTGATGCTGAGACGCCCACCGGAGCAACGCCGCCGATCCCCGCTCCGAGACCACCAACTTCACCGCGGCAGACGTGTCCAGATAGAAGGCCACTACCAACGCTCGTTGGACCGGAGTTCCTCGACCACCGCGGACAGCTCCGGAGCGCTGGGTGCCCGACGAGGTGGTGGCCCGAGATCCGACAACTTCCGCCGTGCCGGACGAGCGCGCCCGGCCTCGATGAGATCACTGAGCGAACCGTCACGGATCGGCACCAACCGCGCCACCGGACGGCCCCGGTCCGTGATCGTCACGGTCTCGCCTGCAACGACTTCCGCCACCACCGCAGACGCATTTTGCTTGAGCTCTCGAATACCCGCCGTCTTCATGTTCTACAGAGTAGTACATGAAGGAAAGCCTCGACGGCCGTCCCTCGCGGGTGTGGTCACACCCTCGTGCGAGGATGGCGACGAACCCCCTCGGGGTGAGATCGCACGCTTCTGGCGCGCCACGCATGCCCGTATCAACCGTGGCGCGCGCTATGACCTTCGAGTACCCCACCGACGACGATCCGATCTCCGACGAGTGGTGGGTACCGCTGCTCGCGGTGGAAGCCCGGATGGGCGAGTCACCCCGTCTGTGGACCGCTGTCTCCGCGTCGAAGACTTCATGCTCATCGGCCGGATCCGACGCCGAGGTCGACCGCTCGTCTACCTCTACAGAGAGTTGCGACTGCTCGGCGCCCTCGACGACGACCCTGCCGCGGCATGACGTCGCACAACCACATGGGGAAGGAGGGTGATGTCAGTCACCGAGGACCGTAGAATCGCTTTACTCGAAGCCGCTCACCAGCACTGGGGTCGCGACGTGGCTGTCACGCTCATGGAGATGCTCCCGCCGTCGGGATGGGGCGACGTCGCAACACGTCAACGGGTGGACGCGCTCGAGCGTGGCATGGATCTGCGATTCCAGCTCGTCGACCAGCGGTTCGAGACACTCGAGACCACCATCGAGGCCCGGTTCGACGCGCTCGAGACCAGGCTCGGTGCCCGCATCGACCGAGTCGAGGCCCGCATCGACCGAGTCGAGGCCCGGTTCGACTCGCTCGAGGCCGGGCTCGATGCCCACATCGACCGAGTTGAAGTCAACGTCGCCGGCGAACTCGCGATCATGCGTCGGGAGATACAGGCCGGCTTCGCCACTGCCGAGGCGCACACGATCCGCTGGATCGTCGGCACCGGCGTCGCGCTGATCGGCTCGCTCTCCGGGCTCGGCGGCCTCGTCCTGGCGCTGCACTGACGCGCCTCGCCCAACTGGCGCGCGCTGGCGCCGAGGTGCACGCCCGGTCCTGATGCGCAGACGCCTACCGCAGCAACGCCGTAGATCCCCGTCCGGGTGAATCGTCACGTGTACGAGAGGAGCTGTGCCGCGGCCGCGGCGATGTCAGCCATCTGAGGGAGGATGACCTCCTCGAGGGTGGGTTCATACGCGACGTGGGTGTCGATCGCGCCGACACGCCGGACCGGCGCGCGCAGCTCCGAGTACAGGTCGTCGGCCGCCCAGGCGGCAACCTCGGCACCGAAACCACAGGTCACAACATCCTCGTGCACCACGAGCAGCCGCCCCGTGCGCCGAACCGACTCTGCGATTAGGTCACGATCCCAGGGAACGATGGAACGGAGGTCGATGACTTCGATGTCCCGGTCGAGTTCTGCCTGCACTCGTTCTGACGCATCGAGCGACATTTGGACCGTCGCGCCCCACGTGACGATGGTCAGATCACGTCCGGTCCGACGGATGGCGCCGCGGCCGAACGGGATGAGGTAGCTCTCGGGGGGAAACGGGTCACGCGCGTAGGGCTGACGGAGCAAGTGTTTGTGCTCGAGGAACAGCACCGGGTCCTCGCAGCGAAACGCGGTCCGGAGCAATCCCGCCGCGTCTCGAGCGCGTGACGGAAACGCGATGAGGAGCCCCGGGATGTGGGCGAAGATCGACTCGCCGGACTGTGAGTGCCAGATCGCCCCGCCCGCGAGATACCCACCGATCGGCACTCGGATCACCATGGGCACGCTGAACGCGCCGTTGGACCTCCAGCGGATCGTGGCAGCCTCGCTCTTGATCTGCTGCATCGCGGGCCAGATGTAGTCGAAGAACTGGATCTCGGGTGCCGGACGTACTCCGCGAATGGCTTGACCAACCGCGCGTCCGATGATGTTCGACTCGGCGAGGGGCGCGTTGTAGCACCGCGCCATTCCGAACTCGCGCTGGAGGCCGTGCGTCGTCCCGAAGACGCCACCCTTGCCCTCGACCTTCGCAAGCAACGCCTCGCGGGTGTCGGCGACGTCTTCGCCGAACACTCGTATCCGTTCATCGGCGGCCATCACTTCGTGCAGCGTGCGGTTGATGCTCTCACCGAAGGTCACCGTTTCGATGCCGTCGGCGCGTGCACCGCCGGGGTGGTCGTCGATCAACCCCCGGTCTTCGTCGACGTCCGGGAGCGCCACGACGTGGTCCGCAACCGACGCCGGATCGGGCCGTGCCGCGGCCAGCGCGGCTCGCGCCGCTGCCGCCACGGTGGCCTTGGCGTCGTCCCAACACGATTCGACCTCCGCTTTCGTCAGTAACCCGGCGGCCATCAGCGCGTCGGCCATCGTGAGTAATGGGTCCCGGGCCGCTTCCTCGGCCAGCTCCTCGGCGGAGCGGTATTTGCTCTGGGTGTCCGCCGCCGAATGCGAGTACGGGCGGGTCACCCGAGCGTGGATGAGCGCGGGACCGACCCCGGCGCGCACGCGTGGGATCGCCTCCGCCGCGACCCGCCGGACTGCGCCGTAGTCGCACCCGTCGACGGGATACACCTCCAGACCGCGGAACCCACGCACGAGCTCACTCACCGGTGCGGGTGCCTGATCGACGGCGGGTACCGAGATCGCATAACCATTGTCGGCAACCACGAACAGCACGGGCAGGTGCAGGGTGCACGCCGTGTTGAGACTCTCCCAGAAGTCTCCTTCCGACGTGGCGCCCTCGCCAAGGGAGACATAGGTCAGCTCGTCGCCCTTGGCCGTCGTGCCCTCGAGATGTGGGCGCCGCGACAAATAGCGCGCGGCCTCCGCGCAGCCCACGGCGGGAAGGCATTGGCTCCCGGTACAGCTCGACTGCGTGACGACGTGCTCGGCCGCGAAGCCCCAGTGCGCGGGCATCTGGCGACCGCCCGACGATGGGTCATCGGCGCTGCCGACGGC
>JANLTQ010000624.1:0-5178 GCA_031363005.1 Acidimicrobiia bacterium
GGATGCTGCGCAGCTCTGCACCGCGATTGGCGGCCGCCATCGCCGCTGTCACCCTCGTCGGTGTTCCGACCCTGAACGCAGGTCCCGCCGCGGCGTCGGCGCCATCGGTGCCCGGCACCCAACTGCGGGCCGTACCGCTCACCCCGATCGTCGCCGGTCCGGCGCCACTGCAGCCGACTCTCGTTCCGGCGGCGCCGCGCCGGTCGTCGAGCGGCGGGTTGCACGCCTTCAGCACCACGAGCACCTTCATCGTGAACTACGACGCCGGCTTCAACGCCAACCCTCAGGCCAAAGCCGCCTTCCAGTTCGCCGTGGACCAGTGGTCCAACGTGATCAGTTCACCGGTGCCGATCGTCGTCGACGCGCAGTTCAGCGCGCTTCCGCCGGGGGTGCTCGGGAGTGCCGGCCCGCAGAATGTGGCGTCGAACTTCACCGGTCGCCCGATCGCCGACACGTGGTACCCGATCGCCCTCGCCAACGCACTGCACGGCAGCGATCTCGATGCCAGCGGCGCGGACATCGGCGCCAGCTTCTCGTCATCGTTCAGTGGCTTCTACTTCGGCACCGACGGGCAGACGGCCGGCAAGTACGACTTCGCGAGTGTCGTGCTGCACGAACTCGGACATGGCCTCGGATTCCTCGGCGCCGTGACCGTCGACAACGCCGGTACCGGCGACTACTGCTGCGGACTCGGCGCGCCACTCGCGTACGACCGTTTCACCCGCAGCAACGGTCAAGCGATCGACCAGATTGGTGCACCCTCGCTCGCACTTGGGACCGCGGTTCGCGGCCAGTCCGTCCAGTTCAGCGGACCGCAGACGCTCGGCGCCGGCCTCGGTCCGGCACAGCTCTACGCGCCCGCCGGCTGGCAAGGTGGCAGTAGCTACTCACACCTCGACGAAACGACCTACGGCGCCGGCAACCCGAACTCGTTGATGACCCCCGCCATCGGTTCCAACGAGGTCATCCACGCCCCCGGCCCGCTGACCCTCGGGATCCTCGCCGACACCGGCTGGACCCTCAGCAACCGGCCGACCCTGTCCGTGGCCTCAGCTCGGATCGTGGAGGGCAACGCCGATCTGCGGTCGATGCGTTTCAACGTCTCACTCTCGAGCCCGTCTGCGTCAGCCGTCTCCTTCAGCTACGAAACGCTCCCCGGTACCGCGTCGAGTCCGGCCGACTTCGCGGCCCGCACCGGGACCGGCACGCTTCCCGCCGGAGCGATCTCGACCACGGTCAACATTGCGGTGAAGGGCGACACCACGATCGAGACGATGGAGAAGTTCCAGCTGCATGTCTTCGGTCAAAGCACTGCGAACATCGGTGCGAGCACCGCGTCCGGGTACATCTTGGACGACGACGCGAGTTCGGACCCGCGCATCGGTATCGGAAACGCGTCGATCGTCGAAGGCAACAGCGGGGTTCGGAAAGTCCGGCTCTCGATCACACTCTCGAAAAAGCACACGGCCGCGGTGTCGGTGCAGTGGGCGACCGGCACCGGCACCGCAGTCGCCGGAAGCGACTATTCGGTAGCCAACGGAACCGTCAGCATCGCAGCCGGGCGGACCGACGCAGTGCTGAACATCGACATCCTTCCCGATTCGATCAGCGAAACGAACGACTACTTCCGGGTCACGCTCTCGAACCCGGTCGGCGCGGGAATACAACGCGGCGTTGGCATCGTGACGGTGAACAACGACGATTGAAAGACACCCGGCTCACGCAGCGTCGGCCACCCTCAGCGGGGCGACGTGACGAGACGCCGAGATGAATCCGGCGGCCACCACGCCGGCCACGGCCACCACACCACCGACCACGTAGGCGGCGGCAAAGGGCATCGCGTCCGACGAGCCACCGTTGATCGTGGACAGCAACTGAATGCCGGCGACCGTTCCGATCTGTCCGACCATCTGTTGGGCCGCGTTGGCAACACCGAGATCGGTCACGGCAACGGTGTTGGCGACCACGGTGATCAATGAGGGCATCGACGCCCCCATCGCGAGTCCGGACAGCGCGAGCCCGGCAAAGACCAACCCGACGGTGTCAGTGACGACCGCCAGGACGAACACCAACATCGAGGCGACCAGCAGCGCGGTGCCGGTCACTCCCGCGCGCCGTTCCCCCACCTTGGCGGCGAGGTAGCCCGACCCCGGAGCGGACAGACTGAACGTCAGGGGACGACACGCCATCGCCCACGACGTCGCCGCCACCGTGAAGCCGAACCTCGACTGCACGAGCAGCGGCGTGACGATGAATCCACCCATGTACGCAAAGTTGGAACAGAACTGCGCAACGAGTGACGCGCTGAAGTTCCGTTGTCGAAAGAATCGCAACGGCAGGAGTGGCTCGGTCGTGCGGCCTTCGATGCGCACGAACCACCAGAGCAACAGTGGCGCGCTGACGACCAGGACCAACACCACCGGGTTGGAGTAGCCGACTCGCGATCCGATCGTGAGCGCAAGCAATGCCGACACCGTGGCGCCGGCCAAGGTCGCTGCGCCCGCGAGATCGAGGGTCGCTCGATCTCGGTGTGGAGTTTCTCGCAGCACCACGGCCGCCAACGCCAGCGCCATGAGCGAGAGCGGGACCTGGACGATGAAGATCACCCGCCAACCGAGCGCACCCACCACCGGACCACCGACGACGAGGCCGATCACCGGCGCGCCGGCGCCGACCAACGACCACCAGCCCATGGCCTTGACGCGGTCCGACTCCGGGAACGCCTGCATGATCAGCGCCATCGATGCGGGCCCGATCGCCGCGCCAGGGAGCGAGCCGAGGGTTCGGATGGCAATCAACGCCGGCCCGTTCCACGCAAAAGCCGTACCGGCGGCACCGATCGTGAACAGCGCGAAGCCGAACAGGTACACCCGGCGGTGACCCCGCATGTCGCCGATCTTGCCGAAGAGCGGCATCGTGAGTGCGAGCCCGAGCAGCGGGCCCGTCACCACCCACGTCAGGTCCTCAGGACTCGAATGCAGATCGTGCGCGACCTTCGGGAGAGACACCGCGAGGATCGTGATGCTGAAGCCCGTGGCGAACAGCCCGGTCAGCACCGCGACGAGCACCCACCACGGCGAACGGCCGCCGGCCCGCAGGCGCGTCAGTCGGTGCTCGAAGAGAAACGGCCAGCCGACGACCGGGACTTCATCGCCGCCCGGAGCCTCCCCGACGAACGCAGGGGGTTCCGCAGCCGGCATGGGCGCAGATTAGGAGTGCGAGTCTCCGTTCACGCCCGGGAGTCGAGTGATGTGACCGAGGACCGATCCGCGGACTCACGAGATTCGTGCTCGCCGATCAGGAACGCCTCGAGCTGAGCCACGAACTCGGTCCGATCCGTCGGGATCGGCGTCGGCCGCAAGGGCCGGCCGTATCCCATCCCGGGTCGCGTGAGCGTCGGGTGGGTCGTTGCTCCTCGGGCGGGCCTTCGCATCTCGTTCCTCCGGAGCACCCCGGGTCGGGGTTCACTCTCCGCAGTCATTATCGAGACGAACGCCGCCCAAACAAGGGGGCCTTCGGACTATTTCCACCACCCTACGTGGGCAAATCCGACAGTTAGATCCATCCCCAACGCGCCCCCGTTCGCCAAACACTGGACGAAGCCTCACGAAGCGTGAGATACGCCCACATCACCCAGAGTGGCATCGGCGCCTCGTGTGCCCCACCCTCAACGTGGGCAACGACCGCACGCCGTGCTCGGCGCAGGGATCGCTGGCAGCGACGTTCTCAGAAGACGATCTTGACCGCGGTACCACGCGGGACCTTCTCGCCGGCCGCCGGTGTCTGGACGAGAACCTTGCGGGTCTTGTTCACCCTGCCTTGGATGTCGAGCTCGACGCCGGCCGTGGTGGCGAGGTCCGTCGCCTCCTGGATGGTCTTGCCGCTGAAATCCGGGACCACCACCACGTCGGGACCTTTGCTCACCACGACCTTGACCGGCGTATCCCTCGGAACCTCGGTTCCGGTCGGGGGATCGCTGCGGATCACGACATCCACCTTGACGGTGTCGCTGAACTCGTCGATGCGTGCAGCACCGAGTTGGTCGACCTGCAGGATCTCGACGGCCTGACTGAACGATTTCCCGACCACGTTCGGGACCACCCGCGGCTTCGGGCCGGTCGACACGTAGACATCCACTGCAGAATCGGGCTGCGCAAAGTCCTTCGGTTGCGTCTTGATGACCTGGCCCGCCGGCACCTCCTCGCTTGCCGTCGGCTTCGAGCGCAGGAAGAACAGCGGGCTGAGCAAGGCGGTCGCCTCGGCCTCGGTCTTGCCCACGACGACCGGGATGGCCACGGGCTTGAGCCCTCGTGAGATGAAAATATGAATCGTCGATCCTTCGGCGAGGAACGCCCCCGGCTCGGGACGCTGGGCAAAGATGTATCCCTTCGGATCGTCCTTCCGGCGGTACTCGGGGACGATCAGGAACTTCGAGGCCACGATCTTCTGAGCATCCGGTCGGTTCTTCCCCACCAGGAGCGGCACCGGTGCCGCCGGTCCGGCCGATGGCCGTGCCACCACGAAGCCAACCGCTGCGAGGGCCAGGACGATCACCATCCCCAGCACCAGCGGTGCGCCCGAGCGGGACCGACGGGGCACACGCGCGATCGCGACCGGCAACGGTCGCGTCGCACTCGCACCGGTGGCCTGATCCTGGTCGAACAGCGGTGGAGCAGTCTGCGGGCGCACCACCTGCGTGGGATGCGGATCGTCGCCGACGTCGCCGAGGCCGGCCAACAGGAGCGGGCCAGGGGGCGGCAGCACCTCGACTGCTTCTGCGATCGCCGCGCGCATGTCGTCAGCCTTGAGGTACCGATCATTTGGCTCGGGCGCGCACGCGCGTGCCACAACGGCGCCGAGCGGACCCATCTCGCCCGGCACGTCGATCGCCGACGCTTGGCGGAGTCCCAACGTGCCCATCGGCGAGTCGCCCACCAGCGGCACGGAACCGGTGACGCTCTCGACCATCACCAGCCCGAGGGCATAGATGTCGGCCCGACCGTCGAGCGGCGCGCCAGTCGCCTGCTCGGGCGCGGCGTACCGCGCGGTTCCGAGCACCGTGCCCGCCGGCTCCGTCCAGCTCGCCTCCGCCAACGCGCGAGCCAACCCGAAGTCCGCAACCCGCACGATGCCGTGCTCGTCGAACAACAGGTTCGCGGGCTTGATGTCCCGATGGAC
>JANLTQ010000632.1:0-5933 GCA_031363005.1 Acidimicrobiia bacterium
GGTCGCTCTTCAACTGCGCTTGCACTGCGGCGACCTGACTCGAGGTTGCCGTCGGCTTCATGAAGATCTCGAACTCGACGCCGTTCTCCCACTTCGCAGTGCCGTGGTCGACGAGCCGGGTCATCAGCAGCGCGCCGCCGAGGACGCACAACGACACCGCCACGGTGATGACCCCCGCCGTCGTCATCAGAACGTTGCGGCGCAACGAGACCCAGGTCTCGCGGGCGAAGTATCCGAATCTTCCCATCATGGAATGGTCCTCAGGTCCCGACGCCGTAGATGCCGCGTGCCTGGTCTCGGACCATCGATCCGTGGTCGAGCTCCAAGACCCGCCGCCGCATCGAGTCGACGATGCGCGAGTCGTGCGTTGCCATCACGACGGTCGTTCCCGTCTTGTTGATGCGGTCGAGCAACTTCATGATCCCGAGCGTCGTCTGGGGGTCCAGGTTGCCCGTGGGCTCGTCCGCCAGCAGGATCAGCGGCCGGTTCACGAAGGCGCGGGCAATCGACACGCGCTGCTGTTCGCCACCGGAGAGTTCGTCGGGGAAACGATCCAGCTTCGAGGTCAGGCCGACGAGATCGAGGATCTGGGGCACCTGAGCCTTGGTCACGTGCTGGGGACGCCCAATGACATCGGATGCGAACGCGACGTTCTCGTACACCGTCTTGCCCGGCAGGAGTTTGTAGTCCTGGAAGATGCACCCGATGTTCCGGCGCAGCTGCGGGACCTTCCATTTCGACAAGGCCGTCACGTCGCGACCCGCGACGATGATGCGACCTTCGGTCGGAAGTTCGTCGCGCAGAAGGAGTTTCAGAAAGGTCGATTTCCCCGAGCCCGAAGGCCCGACAAGGAAGACGAACTCGCCCTTCCCGACGTCGAGATTGACATCCCGCAGGGCGACGACCTCACTCTTGTAGGTCTTGGTGACGTTCTCGAAGCGAATCATGAGAGCACGTCAGGCTACCCGCCCGCGCGTCGCCATTGGAGATAGGCCTCGATCAAACCGTCGAGTTCGCCGTCGAGTACTGCTTGGATGTTGCCGGTTTCGAAGCGCGTGCGCTCGTCCTTGACCAATTGGTAGGGATGCAACGTGTAGGTCCGAATTTGACTGCCGAAATCGATGCCACGCTTCTCACCCGAGAGCTCTTCCATGTGGGCGCGATGCTCCTCGCGCTGGCGTTGTGCGAGGCGCGCACCGAGAATCTGCATTGCCTTGGTCTTGTTCTGGAGTTGGCTCCGTTGGTTTTGACACGACACGACGATTCCGGTCGGGAGGTGCGTGATGCGAATTGCGGAATCGGTCACATTGACGTGCTGACCGCCCGCACCCGACGAGCGGAACGTGTCGATTCGCAGTTCCGTCGGATCGATTTCGGGCGCTTCCGCCATCTCGATCGCCGGGACCGCGTCGAACGCGGCGAACGCAGTCTGGCGCCGGGCATTGGAATCGAACGGTGAGATGCGGATGAGCCGATGGACGCCCTTCTCTCCGGTCACCATCCCGTACGCGTACCGGCCCTTGATCGTGAAGGTGGCCGAGCTGATGCCGGCCTCGGTCCCTTCGTTGATCTCGTCGATCTCGACCGCGAAGCCCGTGCGCTCAGCCCAGCGCGTGAACATGCGCAGCAACATCTGCGTCCAGTCCTGCGCGTCGGTCCCGCCAGCACCCGAGCTCACCTGACAGATCGCATCCCGTTCGTCGTGATCACCCGTGAAGAGGGCGCGCAGTTGCAGCCCGTCGAGCTGACTGCGCAGACTCGCGACACCGGACTCGATCTCGGGAGCCACGCTGTCGTCGGATTCTTCCCGACCGAGTTGGAAGAGCGTGTCCAGATCATCGACTCGATCGGTCATCGCATCGACCAGTTCGATGTCGTCGCGCACTTCGGCCAGCTCACTCGTGACGGTTCTGGCTGCGTCCGGATCGTCCCAGAGGTCCGGCGCACCGGCTTGCACTTCGAGCTCAGTCAGGCGATCCCGGAGCTCGGCGATGCGCAAGTACGTGCGGGCTTCGTCGACGCGCTTGCGCACGTCGGTCAGATCATCGGTGAAATCGCGCATGGAAGCTCCGAACAGGGGCGGCAGGTCGGTGACGGGAGGCGTGGGCCTCGATGGTCAGCGACCGTGGCAGTGCTTGTACTTCTTGCCGCTCCCGCAGTAACAGGGCTCGTTGCGCCCCGGCATCGCCTCGACCGTCACCGGCTGTTGCGGGGCCTCGTCCTCGACCACCGGCGCCGGTCCGACGATGTCGTCGGCGGGCGCCAACGCCGCCGCGGCCTTGAACCCGCTGTCTCCCTGCACCGGATCTTCGGCGGCGGAGTACTGCAGGTTGCGGACCGCAGTCGGTGAATCGTCGGCAACCACTTCGAGACGGAACACGTACCGCACGAAATCCTCGGTGATGCCGGCCATCATCGCTTCGAACATGTCGAAGCCTTCCCGCTGCCATGCCGCCAGCGGGTCCTGCTGGCCCATGGCCCGCAGGTTGATGCCTTCCCGCAAGTAGTCCATCTCGTACAGGTGCTCGCGCCAGTGCTGGTCGATCACGGAAAGCATCACTCGGCGTTCGATCTCGCGGAGTTGCTCGGCGCCGATCTGTTCCTCTTTGGCCTCGTACTGGTCCACGGCGTCGCCGTTCAGCAACTCGAACACGGCCTCGGCATTGCCGAGCGATCCCACCTGTTCGGCGCTGACCCGCACCGGGAAGACGTCGGCCGCGGCGACCAACAACTCGTCGGTGTCCCAGTCCTCGGCGAAGTCGCCCGCGCCCGTCGCCGAGCTGACCAGGTGGTCCACGGCGGCCTCGATCGCGGCGATCGACTCGTCGCGCAGGTCACCACCGTCGATGATCTGCTGACGGCGCTTGTAGATGACCTTGCGCTGTTCGCTCATCACTTCGTCGTACTTGAGCACGTCTTTTCGGATCTCGAAGTTGCGATCTTCCACCGTGCGCTGGGCGCGCTCGATCGCCTTCGTGACCATCTTCGCTTCGAGCGGCAGATCGTCGGGGAACGCCTTGCCCATCACCCAGCTCATCGCGCCCGTGGCGAAGAGGCGCATGAGTTCGTCTTCGAGCGACAGGTAGAAGCGGCTCTCACCGGGGTCGCCCTGGCGGCCGGCTCGACCTCGGAGCTGGTTGTCGATCCGGCGACTCTCGTGTCGCTCGGTTCCCAGCACGTACAACCCGCCGAGCTCACGCACGACGTCGCCCTCTTCGGAGCACTGCTCCTTGAAGTGGCCGACCATCTCCTCGAACTTGTCCCGGTCCTCGTCGGGATTCACACCCGACGCGAGGAGCTCGTCGCGCGCCAGTCCTTCGGGGTTGCCGCCGAGCAGGATGTCCACGCCACGACCGGCCATGTTCGTTGCGACCGTGACCGAACCGATGCGGCCCGCCTGGGTCACGACCGTGGCCTCCGCCTCGTGCTTCTTCGCGTTGAGGACCGCGTGCGGGATGCCGCGCTTCTCGAGCAGCCGGGCCAGGTGCTCGGACCGGTCGACCGAGATGGTGCCGACCAACACGGGCTGACCGCGATCGTGCCGCTCCTGGATGTCATCGGCGAGCGCGGCGAACTTGGCGTCCTCGGTCTTGTAGATGAGGTCCGGCTCGTCGTTGCGCACCATGGCGCGGTTCGTGGGGATGCTCACGACCTCGAGGCCGTAGGTATGGGCGAACTCACCGGCCTCGGTGTTCGCAGTACCGGTCATGCCGGCGAGCTTCTCGTACAGCTTGAAGTAGTTCTGCAACGTGACGGTCGCGAGGGTCTGGTTCTCCTCTTTGATCCGCACGCCTTCCTTCGCTTCCACCGCCTGGTGCAGACCGTCACTCCAGCGCCGGCCTTCGAGAATGCGCCCCGTGAACTCGTCGACGATGCGGACTTCGCCTTCGGCTACCACGTAGTCGACGTCGGGTTTGAAGAGTTCCTTCGCCTTCAACGCCGCTTGGAGTTGGTGCACGAAGTTTTGGTTCACGTGCTCGTAGAGGTTGTCGACGCCAAGCGCATCCTCGACGCGATGGATCCCGTCCTCGGTGGGCACGACGGTGCGCTTGGCTTCATCGACCTCGTAGTCGCGGTCGCGTTGGAGCACCTTCACGACGCGCGCGAACTGGAAGTACAACGCCTGCGCGTCATCGGCCCGCCCCGAGATGATGAGCGGCGTCCGGGCCTCGTCGATCAGGATCGAGTCGACTTCGTCGACCACCGCGAAGAAGTGGCCCCGCTGCGCCTGCTCGTCACGAGATCCGGCCATGTTGTCGCGCAGATAGTCGAAACCGAACTCGTTGTTCGTTCCGTAGGTGATGTCGGCGGCGTAGGCCTTGCGCTTCTCTTCGGGATCATCGATGTCGGGCAACACGGCACCGACCTCGAGCCCGAGGAACCGGTGAACCCGGCCCATCCATTCCGCGTCACGTTTGGCGAGGTAATCGTTGGTCGTGACCAGGTGAACACCCTTGCCGGCGAGCGCGTTGAGGTACGCCGGAAGCGTCGAGGAGAGGGTCTTGCCTTCGCCGGTCTTCATCTCGGCCACCCAGCCGAAGTGAAGTCCGGCTCCACCCATCACCTGGACGTCGAAATGGCGTTGGCCCAGCACGCGCTTGCCCGCCTCGCGGACGGTCGCGAACGCCTCGGCGAGCAGATCGTCGAGGTCCTCGCCTCGGTCCAGGCGACCCTTGTAGATGCCGGTGAGCGCGCTGAGCTCGGCGTCCGAGCGCGCCTGCATCTCGCCCTCGAACGCCGCCACCTCGGGCACGATCGACTCGAGGAGCTTCAGCTTCCGACCTTCACCCGCGTTGAGCAACTTCGAAAAAAGACTCATCAGGGCCAAGTGTACCGGTGAGACCCCGCAATTCGGGGCCGCATGACCTACTTCACGTGCTGCAAAACCGCACCGTGGTGAGGACGCGAGCGGGCGATGCGCTTGCTCTTGACCCGCCCCGCCTGATTCTCGACCTTGTCGATGACGCGGTCGAGGGCGCTGCGCAGGTCCGTCGCCGTGGCGTGGGCCTTCACGAAGGTGCCGGTGAGATGGACGATGACTTCGCACTGGATCCGCTCGGAGGCCCGAGGGTTCCGGATCTCGGAGAACTCCACTTCGATGCGCCTGATGTCCGGGGCGTATCTCGGCAACTTGCCCAGTTTTCGCTGACTCTCGGCCTCAATGGCCCGGTCGACTGGAACGTTCCGTCCGCGTACGAGGATGTCCATCTTCACCTCCGTGAGTGGTGGTCCTTCGCTGTCTGTGCCTTCGAATCGGCAGGGTCAGAGAATTTCTTGACCGACCGGTCGAAGAGGGTGGGCGGTGCGGTCCATGCGAGGACCGATTCCGCCACGTCCGTGGGCTCCGGGGCGTATTCACCGGAAGCGACCGCCGCTCGGAGGCGCTGAACTCGGGCCGAACGAGCAGGAGCGATGTCACACTCACGGCTCAACCCCATCCATGCCTCCCAGCTTGGTGGTCACACCCTACGGACTCTGTCAAGGTTTGCGCGCCGCGGCCACGCCGACGACGCGGTGAGCCCCGCCATTGCGCAGTTCTCGGGCGGCTCGCGCCATCGTGGCACCCGTGGTGATCACGTCGTCCACCACGAGGACGGACTCGGTCCGCTGTGCCGCCGGGTGATGCTCGCCCTGATCACGGCGCCGGACCGACACGAACTGTGGGCCCTCGGCGCGGGTGGCCCGGTCTTCGCCTGTCTGCGCCCCGCCGGCAGCGCGTCGCAAGCGCGCGCGTACAGGAAGCCGCAGTTCTGACGCGATGAACGTGGCCAGGAGTTCGGCTTGGTCGAAACCCCGCTGGCGTTTGCGCCGCGCCGTCGTCGGCGCCCAGGTGACGACGTCGATCCCTTCGCCGTAGGTCTCCAGCGCCCGGGTCATCTCCTGGGCGAGCCACTCCAGCGCCGCGTGGCGGTTGCGGTACTTGGCGCGCGCCA
>JANLTQ010000728.1:0-2758 GCA_031363005.1 Acidimicrobiia bacterium
TGGTGGGCTTCACACCATCCGGGAGGGATCTCACACCCCGGCCACCGACGCCATATCGGCTCGTCCGCTCGTGCTCCGTCCGTCTGCATCGAGTGGGTCTCGCTCCCTCGCTGCTCGGCTCCGCTGCGCTACGCCTCGGGCGAACCTCGGGAATCCGTCGCGCGTCACTCATCGTGCAATCACACAGGAGCGTTTCGACGTCAGACGGCGGGAGACTCCCGATGAACGCACCATCTATCTGCCCGAACCGGACGAACGCTTCACGGTTCAAGTGAGCCAAGAAGGTCGCCCAATCAATCACGACCGTCGCACTCGGCGACGCCATCACCCCATTGTTCGTGTCTGCACCCATCGCCACCCGACACAAGCGGGCGAGACCATCGGCGCGGCGTTGCGCCAACGTCCGATCATCACCCTCAGACGGTGCGTCAGTGAACGCGTCCATGGCGGTGTAGATCGTCTCACCCGTCAACCCGCCGACATCGGCGTCCATCGCGAGACGCCCACCCACCATCGACGCATGCACACCATCCCGTTCCGGCGGGAGCCCACCATCACGACGCGCACACTGTTTGAAATAGGACGCCATCCGCCCGAGTGACCGGAGATCCCTCTTCACCGCCGCCGCCAACAGTTCGCCTTCGACCCCAGCGAGCTCATCGTCGAAGCCCGGGACCCGGGCGCTGCGCATGATGCGCACCGCACCCGACGAGATCTTCCCGTCCCGCCACGCCGTCCGCGTGGCCGGCAAGACCTCACCGAGCTCCCCGGCGCCGATCGCCGCATGCACATCACCCGGGCCCATCCCACTGCGCGCTCGCAACCATGACGGCGTCGACTCGTACCCGTCCTCACGGCCCACACCACGCCGATGACCCGCCACGGCCAGATCAGCGAACACCGCATCGAGCCGATCCAACTCCCGGCGGAACCGCACAATCGTCGACGCCAACTCCCCATCCGACAGCTCAGCCGGGTCGACCGTCATGAGTGCGTCGACCCCAGCCCGGAGACCGTCAAGAGGAGACGCCACCGCTCGACCGTTTGTCATATTGCGCACCCCCTCGAACCGGTCGTTTTCCTGCCCTTCACGACCAAATCAGACTACCAGAACTGGCGTTCGAAATCAACCCAAAAGACCAAGAAAATCAACTAATTTTCGAAGGACTCGAGCCGTGGAATCGTTTTGGACTCGGGGCGGCCTCGACCGGAGGGGACACGTCGCTCAAGAAGGGCACAACCCTCTGTTCGCTGTCCCCGCAGCCACCGCTACGGTTGGTGCGGGGCCAGCGAACAGTGGATCTTCGGCGCGTCGACGTGAAGCGGGCCCGGGAGGACACTCAGGGGCGACTCTCACATCCAGCGCGGCCGACAAACCCCGTACGCCGGCACTTCGGATCAGTCATTCCCGGACCCGAGCCCAACCTAGAACCCGCGACCCCGCCGTGTCACGTGCCGGCCGTCGGATAGCGACCCTACGCAGGCTTGGTGGGCTTGATGGTGAGGCCGAGTTCGCGGAGTTGCTCGGGGTCGAGTGGGCTCGGTGCACCGGTGAGTGGGTCGGATCCCGATTGGGTCTTCGGGAAGGCGATCACCTCACGGATGCTCTCCTCGCCAGCCAACAACGCAACCAGCCGATCCACGCCGAACGCGAACCCGGCGTGGGGCGGCGCACCGAATCGGAACGCGTCGAGCAGGAACCCGAACCGTGATTGCGCCTCTTCCTCCGAGATGCCGAGGAACGAGAAGATTCGCTGTTGCATGGCCGAATCGTGGATTCGAACGCTGCCCGAGCCGAGCTCCCAACCGTTGAGCACCATGTCGTAGGCCTGCGAGCGAAGTTCGAGGAACTCCTCACCCGACGCCGTCTCGAGCCGCGCGACATCGTCCGGATGAGGTTGGGTGAACGGATGATGGGCCGGGATCGGACGGCCGTCGTCCGCGATCGCTTCGAACAGCGGGAAGTCCACCACCCAGAGCGGCACGAGGCCACCTTCGGCAACGGGCGGGCGGCCGAGGTCGAGCCGGAGGGTGCCGAGCACGGTGTTGGTCCGCCGCCGCTCCCCCGCCACGATGAGCACAAGATCTCCGGGCGCGGCAGCAAGGGCACGGACGATCGCAGCCTGTTCCGACTCGGAGAGGAACTTCGTCACCGGCGACTCGAGCGTGCCGCCGGCCTGCACTCGCATCCAGACGAGACCCTGCGCGCCGAGCGCCTTGGCGCGGTCGACGAGCGCGTCGAGCACCGAACGGCTGGCATCGCCCCGACCGGGTACACAGATTCCCTTGACCGCCGCCGCGTGGAACGCTTTGAACTCCGTACCGGCCACGGCATCGCCGAGGTCGGTGAGCTCCATGCCGAAACGGATGTCGGGCTTGTCCGAACCGAAGCGTTCCATCGCGTCGGCCCAGGTCATCTGCGGCACCTCGGCGAGTGGCTCGCCCGTGACGGCTTCGACGGCCGCGCTGACCGCGACCGTGACGACCGCCATGACGTCCGCCTGCCCGGCGAAGCTCATCTCCATGTCGTACTGCATGAACTCGAACTGACGATTGCCGCGCAGGTCTTCGTCGCGCAGACAGCGTGCGATCTGGAAGTAGCGGTCCATGCCCGCCACCATGAAGAGCTGCTTGAAGATCTGTGGTGACTCGGCGAGCGCGTAGAAGTGGCCTGGGTTGAGGCGCGAGGGCACGAGAAAGTTACGCGCGCCGCCCGGCGTGTACTTGACCATAAAAGGCGTCTCGATCTCGAGGAATC
>JANLTQ010000731.1:0-11939 GCA_031363005.1 Acidimicrobiia bacterium
GGCCCTCGATCACGACAGCGTCAACGGCATACCGAGCACGATCCATGGCCACCACCTGAGCAGGTGTCCACGATGTCCTGGGACATGGTGTCCACTATCTCCTGGAACGGGACACCATCGTCTCCACCGCAGTTTTCGCTACGTTTGCCCCGGTCAGCTGCTGCGTACAGCAGCCCGCTTTGGCCCGGCAGAGTCCGCGATCGCCCTCTCCGCCGAGGTCTGAACGCGGTCGGGACCGCGCGTTGGAGGTCTGGCGGAGGTCCGGAAGGGTGCCGACCGTCGGGCGACGGTTCGCGACCGCGCTTTGTCGAAGCGCTGGTCCGCGGCGGCGCCATCGCAAAGCGAGTGACCAGACTATGGCCGCGTGGAATCCCGAGCTATCTCGACGATCGCCCTGAGGTCTGCGACGTTGGGGACTTCACCGTCGCGTTCCCATTGGTCGAGAAAAAGGCGCAGGACACGTTGCGCACTCGTCTCGGTCGCCGCGTCGTTCGTCGGTTCTGTCGTCTCCTGCGCGCGCGATTGATCCGTGACGATCGTCAGGCGAGTGCGAAAGTCGCCAAGCTTCAGCGAGCGCCGGAGATCCTCGGTCGTAAGACCGAGGAAGTCTGCGATATCGGCGTAGTGCCCGCGCTGAGGATTGCCGAGCCCGGCTTCCCAACGAGCGATCGTCGGTTGGGTGACGGCGAAGCGTTCACCCAGTTCGGTCTGGTTCAGACCCTCGTCGAGACGCCGCGATCGCAACGCTTCCCCGAACGTTCTGTGTCGACTCTCGGAATGGGGTTGGGGCACGGTCTCGCCTTCGACCTTGAGGACCAAGGGCTGAAAGGATATCCGTTTCCACATGGCTCGTATATTCCGAGGGCAAGATATCGGCCTTGATCGGAGAAAGTATACGTGCGAGACTCACCGGTCCTCGGGGCAACGGAACATGCCGGGGGCGGAGTCACCGGAGAATAACAGAGGTGTGATTTAAAACGGGGGACGCTCATGGGAGCGAGCAAACGTGAGAATTGGTGGTCGGAATGGGCGTTGCGCTGGATGCGCCATGTTTGGCGCGGAGCGACGAATCGCCGTCGCCGTGCCCGAGACGCAGTCCGGACGGTGGGAAGCGGCGCCAGCGACTGTGGCCCGAATATCGAGCCCGAGGATGCGATCGCACTGATCAGTGATCCGGCCGCGCGTGCCGAACTGACGGCCTTCCTCGCCAACCTTGCACAACGATGTCGAGACGAGGAAACGCGTAAGGCGACCGAGTCGATTGCTCGGCACTCACTTAGGGTGCAGCGGTTCGCAGTTGGGATAGCGGTGCTCAGCCTCGCAGTAGCGGTGACCTCGCTGGTAGCGCAGTTCGGTGGAATGGGGACGTAGTTGTTCGATCTACTCGGACTCGGCCACCAAGCATGTGCCGCGAGCGGGTACCCGCTTTCGATCTCTTCACGAAACCCTTGCTGGACTTTCCAAAAGACGCGTGGAGGCTCTACCGCCGGCTGGCCTCGAGACTGTCGAGACGCTCGCTGAGGCGGGCGATTGCCTGGTGGACAACGACGAGGTTTGCTTCGGCCGACTCGACCCGTCGCTCTAGATCCTCCGTCGGAGCGGCGGCTTCACCCGCCTTGGTGGCGGCCTCTGATTGCGCGACATGTGCCCGGCGGCAAACGAAGCCCACCTTGGTGAGAACCCTCTGCGCCTCCATCGTTGTGAACGAAGTGCGCTCCCACCCAGTGATTGTGGCGAGGACCTGCTTTGGGGGAAACAGTTCGTCGCCGATTTCGACCAGGTGTTCGCGGATCGGCTCCGGCACTCGGCGTCGCATCGCGCGAAGAACCTGCTCTCTATCCAGCTCCAACTTCCGTCCGCCGACGGTCATTCTCTTCATGGCTTGGTGTCCTCTCGTAGTAGTAACTTCTATAAGTTCTAGCGTTACAGGAAGTTACTAAGAAGTCAAGGAACTTTTTGGTGTACCAGGTGCACCCGTGGGGATGACCCAAGCCATCAACGAACACGAACGTCTTATGGAGAAACGGTCCAAGTCTCTGGATCCAGGCCAGCGCTCGTCGCGAACTCCGCCCACGTCAGCGACTCGGTGGAGGGTTCCGCGACCGCGACGGCCCAATACGACGCTGGGTTGTTGTAGCGCCACCGACCGGTGCCCTTGCCGTCGTGGTCGTGGAAGAGCAGGTCGCCCCGGTGGAACATTTCACCAAGACGACCAGCCAAGAACTTGTTACGGCGGCGACGAGTTCGCGATGGTGCTCCCGGACACGACGCGTCCCGAGCGCCCCAAGTCATTGACCGGTTCAGCGGCGCGACGCCTGACGTGTCGTTCTCGGCCGGTATCGCACAGGCCAACTGACGAATAAGGCCGTTGGAAACAAGCCCCCTCGGCCTCCGGCGACCGATCGTGGCACCGACGTCGTGGGCGCTTCGTGCCGCTGCGGTCCCTCCACCAAGACCACGCTCCGCGCGCAACCGTGAAGTTTTCGGGAGCGGGGAAATCCGCTACGAGCGCGGCACCCGAACCAATCCCGTCAGCGCGTCCAAGTCTTCGGAAGCCGCACCTTCTGGTCGGCCGGAGTCGTGCGGCGAAGGTCGCTGGCATCACCAGCATTCCAGACAGCCTTTCGGAGGATTGAACATGTCACGTAGTTTCCGCGCCCCACGACTCTTGGGCGCATCGATAGCAGCATTGACCCTCACGGCAGCGTGCAGCGCTGTCGGTGGGCCGTTAGCGAACGGCCAATCGTCCGGCGGATCGTCATCCCGCCATAACGGTATGGATATGCCGGGGATGATGGACACGGTTCGGGTGAAGGGCGAAGAGGTCCCTCACAACAAGGACGCGTCCGGCAACTCGAAGGCCGAAGCCGATGTGAGCCTGGTTCGTGACGGCAACTTCGTCACGGTGACCGTCACCGGCAAGCGTTCCGCTCCTGGTCTGGTCCACGCACAGCACATTCATGGTCCCGGAGCGAACGAGTGCCCGGCGATCGGTGCCGACGTGAACCACGACGGGTTGATCGATACGAGCGAAGGTCTGCCCGATTACGGTCCGATCGTCGTGTCGTTGACCACGAGTGGTGACACCTCACCCGACAGTGGTCTCGCCGTTGAGCGCTTCCCGGTTGCTGACGCGAACGGGAACTACACGTACGAGCGGAAGTTGGCGGTTGGTTCTGAGATCCCGGCTGCGGTTGCGGATCACTTGACCGACTTCCATGTTGTTTCGCACGGTATCGACACGAACCATGACGGTGCGTACGACTTCGGCAAGGGCCCGTCCGACTTGGATCCGTCCCTGCCCCAGGAAGCCACCGTCCCCGCATCCTGCGGACTCATCCACTGACAGCAACGGACAACCGGCAGACGTAAGAACCGTGAATGGGGAGCCCTTCAGGGCTCCCCATTCACATCGTCGGGACACAGCAAGAGTCTCCCAGTCCTATCCGCAAACGGGTGACAGGCCATCGTCTCGTTGATGGAGGAACTCGCGGCGAATACCGATACGGCCACGGCGCCAACGGCCGTCCCGAGCACGTCGGCGCGGTGCGTCACCGCTGCGATGACATGAACGCGATCACGGCGCGATCGTCGTCGCAGGTGTCGCAGGCGCGGTGAAGCTGCGCCGCGAGTTCGGCGATGAGGACGTCGGGCATTCCTCCCGCAGGCGCGTGGGATGCTGCGATCAGGTCGAGGAGCCCGTCGTCACCCAAGCGTTCGGCACTCGCAGCCACGCGCGACTCACTCAGGCCGTCGGTGTACATCAGGATCGTTTCACCGACCTCAAGCTGGGCTGTCCCGACGGTCCACGTTGAGCTACCGATTCCGAGCGGCGGGCCGTCGGCGCCACGCAACGGGAGAGAGCCGCCGTCAGCCGAGATCAGCACCGGATACGGGTGACCGGCGCGCGTCCATCGGAGTGTGAGTTTCGATCGGGGGTCGATCTCGATGTAGCACACCGTGGCGAATCGACCCACGTCGGAATCGTCGAGCCGGATTGCGCGATCCACTTCCGCCATGATCTCGGCTGGGTCGTCATGATGTAGTGCGGCCGATCGCAGCGAATAGCGCACGAGCGATGTCAGCTTCGCCGCTTCGACGCCATGACCGCAGACGTCGCCAACCACGATCGACCAACGGCCATCGCGACATGGGAAGACGTCGTAAAAATCGCCCAAGAGCATGTGGCCGTCTGCTGCGGCTTCGAACCACGCAGCGAGCTCGACGCCGTCGATGTGCGGCAGTCGTGGTGGCAGAAGACTGGAGCGGAGCGTGTCGAGGAGTGAGTGCACTCGTTCCGACTCGTTCTGTGCACTCGCCGCGGCGTCCCTGATTGCGGACAGCTCGGACCGCATTTGGATCTCGTGAGATGCGATTGCGGCGAGCGAACGAAGTATCTGGTGGTCTTCTTCGGTCCAGGTACGCACCGCACTATCGATGACACAGAGGGTTCCGAGCGCTTGACCGTCGATCTCGACTGCGGTGCCCGCCCAGGCACGGAGGCCCTTGGCCTCGATCGTCGGATTGTCCCGAGTGACCGGGTCGGCAGCAACGTCTTCGGTGAGGAGGTCCACGCCACGGTCGACCACGTACTGGCAGAAGGACTCGGCGACCGGCTCCGATCGCATCGACGCTGGCAGCCCGAAGGTCGACTTCCAATAGGAGTCCGTGTCATCCATGACGCTGATCAGCGCATACGGCGCCCGCATCAGGTGCGCGGCGGCCTTCGTGAGCTCGTCGAAGATCGGTTCCCGGGGAGACCCGATCATCCCGGACCGTCTGACCGCATCGAGCCGAGCGGGATCGAGCATCGGTTGGGACATCCTGATGGACTCTAGAAGAACCCGATCATCCGGGTCTGCTGATGCGTGCGCAAGTGGCAGGATCTCATCCATGACCGACGAACGCATGGAAGTGCAACGAACGATCGCGGCCGACGCGGCCACCATCTTCGGGGTGTTGTCCAGCCCGCAGGGCCACGTCGCCATCGACAGTTCCGGGATGTTGATGGACGCAACGGGTGAGCCGGTCACGGCCGTCGGCGATTCCTTCGTCGTCCACATGGACCGCGAATCGTTGAACGACTATCCGATGGGTCACTACGACGTGACCGTGCACATCACGACATTCGTGCCGGACCGTGAGATCGCGTGGACGATCGAAGGTCAGATCAAACCCCAGATCGGACACGTGTACGGCTACCGCCTGGAGCCCGACGATGAGGGCACGGTGGTGACCTCGTACTACGACTGGTCGAACATTGATGCGGCGTGGAAAGAAGCGAACATCTTCCCGGTCATCCCGGAGAGTGCGCTGCGCGCCACTTTGGGAATCCTCGCCCGAACCGCCGGACGCGAGGTGCGCTCGAGCACGAGTTGATCGGCAGCGCCGCCGCGCCCTCGTCACGCACCGAGTCACGGGAGAACATCGGACCCCGGGTCGAAATCGGGAATGACCGACAGCGCCGACGCGGCGCGGCTCGTGACGGCCGACAGGGAGCCGGCGGCGAAGACGTAGCGGTCCGGCCGGATCGCGACCGCCTCCATGCCATCGAGGAGCGGCAACAGTTCGGGGTTGGTCTGCGCGTCGAAGACGGCAGCCCTCGATGACCACCAGGTGCGGTCGGCGTCGTCCGCGGCGAGCGGTGTCCGGGTGACGAGGGCGAAGCGGGGCCCGACGAGGTCATCGAACCGACGCCCGTCGAGCCAGGGCTGAGCGCTGAGCGTGCCGCCCCCGGGTCCGACCGCGAGCCCCTCACCGAGCGCCGGCGTTCCCTGGGGAGTATCGGCCTCATCGCGCCGAGAGGCGAGCATCTGCACGTCACGCGCCGCGGCGAGATCGGGGTCGGTCGTACAGATGATGCGGCCGAAAGCGACCGCCGCCTCGACGATCGCACGGACGTGCGGTTCTCGCTCCGCCTGGTAGGTGTCGAGCAGGGCGTCAGGCGCGCCGTCATGCACGACCGCGGCGAGCTTCCAGACGAGGTTGGCGGCGTCTCGCATTCCGGAGCACATCCCTTGCCCGAGGAACGGAGGCATCTGATGTGCGGCGTCGCCGGCGAGGAAGGTCCGACCCGATCGCCACTGCTCGGCGATGAGCCCGTGAAACGTGTAGACCGCGGCACGCTCGACGCTGACGAGGGCGGGGTCGATCCACGCGGCGAGGAGTTCTCGCACCTGCTCGGGCCGTTGGATCGCGGCGGGATCTTCGCCGGGCAGGAGCATGAACTCGAAGCGGAACCGGGGCCACGGCATCGGGACCAGCGTGTGGGGTCGGGCCGGGTCACAGACCTGAAGCGCTCGATCGGGAAGTGTGGCGATCGGTTCGTGCAGCACTAGGTCGACGACCAACCAGGGTTCCTCGAAGCCGAGGTCGTGCATGCTGGTGTCGGACGCGCGCCGCACGAGCGATCGGGCGCCGTCGCACCCGACGGCGTACCGGGCCCGGACGGACTCGCCGTCGTCGAGCGTGGCGACGACGGTGTCGCCGTCCGGGTGGATAGAGGCAACGCCCACGCCGAGGCGAACGTCGGCGGTGCTGGTCTCCACGGCGTCGCGGATTGCTTGTTCGAAACCGGGCTGATGAAAGAGCACGGACGCGGGCCAGCCCGTGGTGGCGAGACCCGGCGACCGGAAGCGCAACATGACTTCACGATCGGCGGTGAGGAAATCCATCCCTTCGTTCAGCTGCATCGTCGCGACGACGCGGTCGGCGCAGCCCAGTTCCTGCAGGATGCGCAGGATCTCGTGATCGCAGTGCGCGGCTCGGGGAAGCGGGTAGAGATCGACTTCGCGGTCGACCGCCACCACGGACAAACCGTGGCGGGCCGCTAGGCCGGTCATCGTGGCTCCGACCGGCCCGAAACCCACGACGAGCAGGTCGTGCGGCTCGTCGGCCACCGGCTCGGTCACGATTCAGGCGCCGAGCTGGGTCCAGCCGGACCGCAGCTCGGCCAGGTCGGCGGGCACGACGAACTCGGTCGGGACGTTGGGCCCCCAGGCGTTCGCGATGTGTTCGAAGCTCAGCGGTTCACGGTGGCGATCCCACGCGTCGTCGTCGGTGATCGAATCGAGATCGGAGTACAACTCGAGGAAGGACCCGGCCGGGTCTCGCAGGTACCAATAGAAGTTGGAACCGGCGAAGTGCCGCCCGAGACCCCACGCCTGTCGGCTCGGGTCGACGCGATACAAGCCAGTTGCCGCGTGACCGACGTGGTCGATGTCGTCGCACTCCCACGAGTAGTGCTGCAGGATCGGAACCGGTGACTCGACCAGCCCGATGTTGTGGTGATCGGTGGAACAACGGAGGAAGGCGATGATGCCGTCGATCTCGTCGCTGATCTTGCAGCCGATGCCATCGACGAGCAGATCGCGGGTGGCGCGCAGATCCGGTGTACCGATGACGAGATGACCGAGTCGGCGCGGCGGACGCGGTCGATCGAACACGGCCGGTGCCCGTTCGTTGACGCGGCCTGTTGCGCCCGGCGCGTTCGGCGGAACGAGCGGCGTCCGGGTGGCGAGCGCGGCTTCGGGCTCGGCGACTCGGACGGTGAAGGCGACGCGCGACGCGCGATCGATAGTGGCGACCGATGTTGCGTCACGGGTCACGGACGCGCCGCCGGCCTCGAGCCGCTGTTGGACGGCATCGAGGTCACGATCGTCGTGCGCGCCGATGTCGACGGCGAGAAGCCGGCGGAACGGCGCTTCGTCGACGGTCACGACCGCTCCACCGTCCGCGCCCGTGTACCCCGACGTCGAGTCACCGCTGAGACCGAGTTCCCCGTAGAAGGCGGCAAGCGCGGCCGGCTCGGCGACGGCGGCGCGAAACCCGAGAAGACGGTGCAGGCTCATGGCGCGACCGGTCCGTGGCCGGCAACGCAGCGGTTTCGCAGTTCGCCGATGACCTCCGCGCCGGAGACGATCGTTTCGCCCGAACTGAGGTAGCGGCTGCGCGCCATGCCGACGCCCGACGGCGTGCCGGTGAAGATCAGGTCACCGGGGAACAAGCGACAGATCGACGAGAGGTACGCAACCAGGGTCGGGATCGAGAAGATCAGTTCGCGGGTGCGCGCCTCCTGCATGCGCTCGTCCGCCACGTCGCACCAGATCCCGATGTCGTCCGGATTCTCGAACGTGTCGACCGACACGAGCGCGGGTCCGATCGGACCGAAGTTGGCGAAGCTCTTGCCGAGGCAGAACTGCGGCGGCGTGCCCGTCAGCTGCACCGCACGATCCGAGATGTCTTGGCCGAGGGTGAGGCCGGCGAGAACACTCCACGCATCATCGACGCCGACGTTCGCCGTCTCGTCACCGACGACCGCGACGATCTCCACTTCCCAGTCGACCATGGCGCCGGAGAGGGGGACGTCAGCCGTCGGGCCGGCGATGCAGCTGGGAAACTTCGTGAACGTGAGTGGTGCGGGCGGGAGCGGTGTCCCCGACTCGCCCGCATGATCGCGGTAGTTCAAGCCGATGCCGAAGACCTGCTGCGAGTGCGGCACCGGCGCACCGAGCTCGACGTCGGCGACGCGCCCTCCCGCGATGGCGGACGCGCACTGATCGTGGAGATCATGCAGGTCGCGGTGGCGGGCAATGGCGACGAGTGGCTCGGCGAGAGTGGGATCCCCCGAGAGCTCGGCGAGGTCGAACCATTCGCCGTCACGATCGAGGGCAGCTCGCCCGTTGACGGTCACGAGTCGAAACATCGAAGCGTGCTCCTCTTCAAGTTCATCGGCGACTGGCACGTGGCGGAGGTGATCCGGTGTTCGGCGCAACGGACAGTCATGACGGGTCCGTCGGAATGCGGAACAACAGGTCGACCACGAGATCGGCGTGAGCCGAGACGAACTCGGGGGTGAACGGGTCGACGCCGGTGAGGCGCACGCACTCGGGAGCCATCACAAACACCGTGGCACCGGCGCCGGTGATCAGGTAGTAGAGGTGCGCGGGCGCGACCGCCACGATCTGGCCGGCGGCCGCGAGTCGCCCGAACGTCGCCACCGTGTTCTCGTAGAGCGGCCGAACGTGCGTGTCGACGAGCCAGTCGAGGCGAACACCCGCCTGCTTGCTCTCCTGCATGATGAGCCGGTGCAGCTGCGGGTTGGCCGCAGAGAACTCGACGAAATGGCGCACCAACAACTTGGCGGTCGTGAGCTCGTCCACACCGCGGAGTCCTTCGAGCCGTTGTTGCATCGAAGCGCCGAGGCGCGCGAACAGGTCGTCGGCGGCGGCGCGCCACAGCTCTTCTTTGCCGGCGAAGTGGTAGTTGACCAAGGGCTGGGTGACCCCGGCGATCCCCGCGATCGCGCGCGTCGACGCGCCATCGAAGCTGCGTGCGGAGAACAAGTCGAGCGCAGCATCGAGAATGGCCCGACGGGTCTCGAGGCCGGCAGGGCGGGATGCGATGGCGGCCATCAGCGCACCTTATCGGCCGATCAGGGAAAAGTCAAGTGTCTGATCTAACGATCAAACATGACTTTCGCGCGGGCGGTCTGCCTGGCCGCACGCTGAGAACGGGAGCTTGACACTGGCGCAGAAGTGCGTACCCTGCGTCGAACGAAGGGGAGTATCCCAACGAGGCCCGTCGTCATCACGGTGTTCGCACCCGGCGCGGCCAGTTGTGCAGCAGCACAGCGGAGAGACCTTCCGAGAATCCATTTGCGGTCCCGAATCGGGGCCTGATTCACGGAGGTCACATGTCCAAGGTCCGTTCTCCCCGTTTGTTCTCGGACGCTTCCGCTCCGGATGCCCGATTCGTTGAGCCACCACCGATGCCCACGCTGATCGACGTCACCGCTCGCCACCTCCCGTCGATCCAGGCGGAACGCGAGTATCCGGCGGTCTCGGTCGTTCTCGCCGCTCCCGGTCCGTCGTTCGGCCTCCAGGATCGAATGAGAGGCGAGGGTCTGGTCGCCGACGCGGCTCGTCGCCTGGCCTACGAGTTCGACCCGCGCGCAGTGGACGCGATGGTGGATCCGCTCCGCCGTGCGCTCGCCGAACTCGTCGGTGCCCGCGTCGACGGTGGCGTCGCTCTCCTTCGCGCACCCGGTGAGCTGCACGCATTCCGGCTCACGGTCGCTCCCACCGAGAGGGTCATCATCGATCCGACGTTCGCAACCCGAGATCTGGTGCGTTCCGTCGCCGGCACCGAGCCCTACGGCGTGGTCGTCCTCGCCAAAGATCAAGCGCGCCTTCTGGTCGTCGCCTCCGACGGTGTGCGTCTGGTCGCCGAGATCGACGAGCGGAAACCGCAAGGCCACACTGCCGATCGGCGCGGTCATCTGCACCAGCCGGAACGCTTGGGGCGCGACCAGCGCCAGGTGGATGCCTTCCTGGGCCGGGTGAGTCATCAGGTCAACTGCGAGCCTGCGTTGCAGTCGCTCGACGTGGTATTGGTGGCTCCCGATCCGATCGCGTCGCGATTCCGGCGGTTGCATGTTGCCCGGGAAGGTGCACGGATCGCCGGGCATGTTCCGGGGAATCGGCTGAACGCGTCACCGGACAGCCTGGCCGACCTCACACGAGTGGTGATGCGATCCCATCGCACGGCGCGTGAACGGGACGTGCTCGACCAACTCGCGAACGCGGATCGAGTCGGGCGTGCCGAACGCGGGATCGATGCGACGTGGACCGCGCTCCAGCAGAGTCAGTCGCTGCACCTGATCGTGGAAGACGGATTCGCGTTCTCGGCCTATTTGGCGTCCGACGGCACCCACGTCATTCCGGCGGCCGTGCCGGAGACCCCGTCCGCCACCGATGACCTTGTCGACGAGATGATCGAGCTGGCAATGGCGAAACACGGGACGGTGTCGTTCGTGGCGCCCGGCTCGCTCGGCGGCGATGGCGTCGCCGTCATCCGCCACTACCGATCGCACTCGGAGTCATGATGCTGGCGGCCAGCCAATCCAACTTTGCCAACATCAACGTCTCGCTCACCGCCTGGCTCGGACTGGGTGCAGTCATCGCCGTGCTCCTGGCGATCGACCTCTACCGTCACCGCGACGCGCATCCACCGTCGCCTCGAGAAGCGGCCGTTGAATCCGCGGTCTGGGTGGCATGCGGGTTGGGATTCGGAGCGGTCGTCGCGCTCGTCTACGGCAACGCGGCGTTCGGCGAGTACATCAGCGGATACCTGATCGAAAAGTCGCTCAGCGTGGACAACGTCTTCGTATGGTCGATGCTGTTCAGCGCCCTCGCTATCCCCCTGCGCTACCAACATCGCGTCCTCTTCTGGGGAATCTTTGGTGCACTAGCGATGCGAGCTGCATTCATCGTGGTCGGAAGCACGCTGATCGCCAGCTTCTGGTGGCTCCTCATCGTCTTCGGTGCGTTCCTGATCTTCACGGGCGTGAAGGTCATTCGGCACCGCAACGACGAAGCGACCCGAAGCGCGACGCCAGGCATGGCGTTGCTCCGACGGGTGATGCCGGTGAGTGACACGCTCGACGGACAGAAGTTCTTCACCCGTGTGAACGGCAGGCGCGCGGCCACACCGTTGCTGGCGGCGCTCGTGGTGATCGAAGTCACCGACGTGATCTTCGCGGTGGACTCGGTGCCTGCAATCCTGGCGGTGTCGAAGGAGCCGTACCTGGTGTTCGCATCGAATGCGTTCGCGATCCTCGGGTTGCGCGCCATGTATTTCTTGCTGGCGAACGCAAAAGATCGGTTCCACTACCTGTCACACGCCTTGGGTGGGATCCTCGTTCTCGTCGGGATCAAGATGACGATCTCGCACTGGATCCACGTGGACACCTATGCGTCGCTCGCCATCATCGTCGCAATGCTGGTGACGGCGGTGGTGGTGAGCCTCCGGCGGAAGCCGTCCGGCGAGCCCGAGGCGGCGCCGGGTCTCGACGTCGGTTCCGAAGCGCCGTGAGGTGGCGGGGTTGGCCACCCGCCGGGGCTACGCCGACTTCGGGATCGGGCGGTGGCGGGCCCCAG
>JANLTQ010000732.1:0-3270 GCA_031363005.1 Acidimicrobiia bacterium
TTCCGGCACCCCACCGCGGCCCGAGACGGACGTGTTGCTCGACGGCGATCGCATCGTCGCAGTGGGTGCGACGGCTGTCGCCGGACCCGAGACCGTGACGGTGGATGTCAGCGGGCTCACGGTGATGCCCGGTCTCATCGACGCGCACTGCCACATGACGTTCGGCGAACCGTCGAGCAACGACGAGTTGTTCTTCCACCGCGAGCAGTCGACCGCGATGCTCGTTGCCGCGTTCAACGTTCCGAAGTTGTTGCGGGCGGGGGTGACCGGGTTCCTCGATGCCGATTGCATCTTCAACTTGGGACCCGCGCTTCGGGACGGCATCGAGGCGGGACTGGTCGAGGGACCGAGGATGGCGGCCGGCATGAACGCCCTGCTGACCGCGGCCGGCGGGACCGCGGGGCGTCTGATTCCGGATTCGGGCACGGCGGCGTACGCGCACGTGATGCGCGACCGCGACGAGATGGTGCGCACCACGCGTCAGCAGATCAAGGACGGAGCCGATTGGATCAAGATCCACGTGACGGGATCGCTTCCGAACCGAACCGGTGAGTTGACCGTCTGGTCCCTCGACGAACTCCGGACGGTCACCGACACCGCGCACGCGCTCGACACCCCAGTCCTCGCACATTGCCGCAATGCCGAATCGACCCGGCTGGCCGCGATGGCCGGCGTCGACCTGATTCTCCACGCGAGCTTCATGGATGAGCCCGCCCTCGAAGCCGTGATCGAGGCGGGGTGCGCGATCGCGCCGACGTTCACCTTCCTGGCCAACCTCGCCGATCACGGTGCCAAGGTTGGCGCGGCAACCGCGCAGGTCGACATCTTCCGGGGCGAGATCGCGGCCACGGCCGCGATGGTCCGCCGGGCGTACGACGCGGGAGTTCGGTTGTTGTGTGGCTCCGAGAGCGGCTTCTCGCTCACGCCCTACGGGCATTGGCACGCGCGCGAGATGGAGATCTTCGTGACGGCGCTCGGGCTGAGCCCGCTGGAAGCGATCACCTGCGCCACTCGTAACGGCGCGCTCGCGCTGCGCCGGCCGGAGGGTTCGATCGGCGTGGTGGCCGAAGGCGCGGCGGCGGATCTCCTGGTGGTCGACGGCGATCCGGCTGCGGACGTCTCGATCCTCGGCGACCGGTCGCGGTTGCGCCGGGTGTTCTCGCGTGGTCGGGCCGTGGATCTCGATCGCCCGTGGCCCGAACGAACGCCGTTGCGGGGTGAGCACGTCGGAACGTGGTCCGCTCGCCCGCTGACCTGGGACGTGGCGCACCCGTGAGCGGTACACCGAACGAGGTGTCGGGCGCGGTGGTGGTGACGGGTGCCGGCAAGGGGCTCGGCGCGGCCATCGCGGTGGCGGCCGCAGACTCGGGGTGGCAGGTCGGCGTTCTCGACGTCGACGAAGCCGGCGCAGCCGAGGTCGCGGCCGAGATCGGATCGGCGGCCGTCGCGTTGCGCGCGGATACCGCGAACGAGCCCGACGTCGAGGTCGCGCTCGACCGCTTCGCCGATTTCATCGGTCGACCCGCCCCCGACGCGTTCGTGGCCGGTGCCGGAGTCGTGAGATTCGGGCCACTGCTCGATGTCACCGTGGCCGACTGGCGGACGGTGGTGGACGTGAACCTCACCGGCACGTTCATCTCGGCTCGGGCCGCGGCGCGGCGAATGATCACCGCGGCGCAACCGGGCACGATCGTGAACGTCACGTCGATGAACGGTGTTGCTCCCGGACCGAATGCGGGCGCGTACGGCGCCACGAAGGCGGGCATCGCGTTGCTCACCCAACAGATGGCCTTGGAGTGGGGGCCGCGCGGCGTCCGCGTGAATGCGGTCGCGCCCGGCCTGATCGACGCGGGGATGTCGGAGCCGATCTATGCCGATCCCGATATTCGGGCCCGCCGGTCCGCACGCGTGCCGCTTCGCCGGCTGGGCACCGCCGCCGAGGTCGCCGACGTCGTGCTCTTCCTGCTTTCGGACGGTGCGCGCTACATCAACGGGGTCGAGTTACTCGTGGACGGTGGGGTCACGGCCAGCGTGCTCGACTCGCTGCCGCGGCCGGCGTCGGTCGACGCGGTCGGCCTCGGCGACGCGACGGACGCGCCGTGATCAGGAACCTGTTGCTGTCGGGCGGGCCGTTGCACGACTTCGACGCGACGTCGGCCGCGATCGTCGCGCTGCTCGCAACCGGTAACGGTGGTCCGATCGAGACGACCATCGTGGACGATCCCACCGATGCGTTGACGCGGCTGCGTGCGGGATCGGCGCAGGGCGCACCCGAGTGGGACCTGCTCACCGTCAACGCGTTGCACTGGCGGATGGAAACGGATCGGTACAACTACCTGCGTGATGGCGCAGCGTTCGACCTCAGTGGTGTGGACGGCGAGCTCATCAGTGGGTTCGTCCACGGCGGCGGGGGACTGCTGGCGGTGCATACCGCGGTGATCTGCTTCGACGCCGAGCCGCACTGGCGCGCGCTGATCGGTGCCGCGTGGAACTGGGAACGCTCCTCCCATCCTCCGGTCGGGGAGGTCTCCGTTCAGATCACGGCGGCGGGTCGCCGGCATCCGATCACCGCCGGGATCGAACCGTTCTGCATCGTCGACGAGCGCTACGGCTTCCTCGACGACGCCGACGACCTCGAGCCGCTGCTCACCGCCACACGCGACGGCGTGGTCCATCCGCTGCTCTGGGCTCGCCCGGCTGGTGCGGGCCGGGTCGTCACCGATCTCCTCGGGCACGGTCCGGAGTCGATCGCGCATCCGGCGCATCGCACGATCCTGCAGCGTGGCGCCGCCTGGGCGATCGGGTGTGCGGTATGAGCGAACCCAGTGTCATCACGGTCTCGACCTACGCCGAAGCGCGCGAGGTCTACCGGCAGAAGAACCTGCGCCAGGCGCTGTACGACGCCGGCGACGTGGTGATGGCCGACGTGCTCGTCAATCTCCATGGTGGGGAACATCGGGACCGGCGGCGGCTGGAGAACCGACTGTTCCGCAAGGACACCCACGCGCGCTACGAGCGCGAACTGCTTCCTCCGGTGGTGCACGCGACCCTCGCGCCGTACGTGGCCGACGGTCATGCGGAACTCGTGAGTCTGAGCCATCAGATGATGATGAACCTGGCGGCGCTGGCCGCGGGCGTCGACCGGCCCTTGGGCACACCCGAGGAGACGTTCCACCTCTACTCGTACCTGATGCTCTTCATCGAGGGTGCGACGTTGGGCGACTTCACCGGCGACCGCGACGCCAAGCGCGCCGAGGTCGCCGCCGCGCT
>JANLTQ010000013.1:0-4293 GCA_031363005.1 Acidimicrobiia bacterium
GAGGGTGACGAGTCCACGTTCGAGCTCGTCGTCGCCGGTCGTCGTACCGACGCTGGTGAGATCGCCATCATGATGGTGGAAGCCGGTGGCACCGAAGCATCGTGGGAGCTCTACCAGGCCGGCGCACCGAAGGTGACCGAGGAGACCATCGCCGGTGGCCTCGAGGCCGCCAAAGAGTGGATTGCTGCTTCGATCGACATGCAGCTCAAGCTGCGCGACGCGGTGATCGCGGCCAACGGTCCGATCGAGACCATCCCGTACACGCCCAACGTTGATTACTCCACCGAGGTATTCGACGCGGTGGCCGGCGAGGCTCGTGACACCACGGCTGACGCCATGGCCATCGCCGACAAGCACGACCGCAACGGTCGCCTCGACGAGATCCAGGCATCGCTGCTCGCCACGCTCGTGGGCACCGACGATGCGCCCGGCACGTTCGCGGGTCTCGGCGGTCAAGTGAAGAAGGCGTTCCGCTCGCTGCAGAAGCAGGTGGTGCGGGCCCGCATCTCCAACGAAGGCATGCGTATCGACGGCCGCGGTGTGGCCGATCTGCGTCCGCTCTCGTCCGAGGTCGGCATCATCAATACCGTCCACGGTTCTGGACTCTTCCAGCGCGGTGAGACGCAGGTGTTGTCGGTCACGACGCTCGGCATGCTCCGCATGGAACAGATCGTCGACACGCTCGGTCTCGAAGACCGCAAGCGCTACATGCACCACTACAACTTCACCCCGTTCTCCACCGGTGAGACCGGCCGCGTCGGTTCGCCGAAGCGTCGGGAAATCGGTCACGGTGCGCTCGCCGAGCGGGCCCTCGTGCCGGTCGTGCCGAGCAAGGAAGAGTGGCCCTACACGCTGCGCGTCGTTTCCGACGTGCTGTCGTCGAACGGCTCCACGTCGATGGCGTCGGTCTGTGGCTCGACCCTCTCGCTCATGGACGCCGGCGTGCCGATCAAGGCGCCGGTCGCGGGTATCGCGATGGGCCTGGTCTACGCCGAAGGCAAGTACACGACCTTGACGGACATCCTCGGCGCCGAAGATGCCTTCGGTGACATGGACTTCAAGGTTGCCGGTACGAGTGAGTTCGTCACCGCGTTGCAGCTCGACACGAAGATCGACGGCCTTCCCGCCGACGTCCTCGCCGCCGCGTTGCAGCAGGCGAAGGAAGCTCGGTTGAAGATCCTCGAGGTCATGGAAGGCGCGATCGCGGCTCCCCGTGAGGATGTTCGTCCGACCGCACCGAAGATCATCAGCTTCCAGATCCCGATCGACAAGATCGGTGAGGTCATCGGGCCCAAGGGCAAGGTCATCAACACCATCCAGCAGGAGACCGGTGCGGACATCGCGGTGTCCGACGACGGTGTCGTCGGCACGGTGAGCGTCGGTTCCAAGGACCGCTCGCAGGTCGACGAAGCGCGTCGCCGGATCGAGCTCATCCTCGACCCGCCGACCGCCGACATCGGCGCGGAGTACAACGGCCGGGTCGTGAACATCACCAAGTTCGGTGCATTCGTGAACATTCTCCCGGGCCGTGACGGTCTGTTGCACATCTCCAAGATCGGTCGAGGCAAGCGCATCGACAAGGTCGAGGACGTGTTCAACCTGGGCGACGAAGTGCTGGTCAAGGTGGATGACATCGACAACCAGGGCAAGCTGTCCCTCTCCCTCGCGGGCGACGCCCCCGAGGGCGAAGACGGCGGTTCTGGCGACGGCTCCGAGCGGGCACCGCGTGAGCGTGCGCCGCGCGCCGAGCGGGCTCCGCGTGAAGATCGAGCCCCTCGTGAGGATGCCGGCGATGCACCGAAGGTCGCGTCGTTCGAAGCTTCGTGGGACGAGCAGGCCAAGGCCGAGTTCGGCGACCTGGGTCCGGCCGAGGCCGGCCGTGAAGGGGCAAGTCGCGACGGTGGCGACCGCAACCGTGGCGGCAGCCGTCGCGGTGGTGGAGGCCGCCGCCGGTAGGCACGCGGGTTTTTCACACTTTGGCGTCCTGAGGTGCTCTCACAGAGCACTGAGGGACGCCAAAGTGCTGTCTGGGGGCCGAGTTCGCGCTGGAAGTGGTGGAAACGGCTCCAGCCGACCACCGAGCGCGTCGATACGGCTTCTGTGACTGGCGCGGGTGGTACATCATCGGGACCTTCTGATCCTCGGGTTGCGGTCGAAACCGTCCGTATGGGACAGATCGAACGCGGCACCGAACGCGGAGCGCGCGAGCGCGACGATGCCGTCGAGGTGAGCACCGTCGGCGGCACTCGCGTCGTGACCGAGGCCATGCCCGACCTGCGATCCGTAGCCGTTGGCTTCTGGGTTGGATCCGGCGCGGTCGACGAAGACGAGCGCCAGTTCGGCGCCAGCCACTTCCTGGAGCACCTGCTCTTCAAGGGCACGGCCGACCGGACCGCAGCAGACATCGCGGCCGCGGTCGAGTCCGTCGGCGGCGACATGAACGCCTTCACGACCCAGGAGTACACCGCGTTCTACGTGCGGGTGCCCGACGATCACCTCGAGTTGGCGCTCGACATTCTCGCCGACGTCGTGTGGCGGCCCGCCTTCCGACCCGACGAGGTGGAGTCCGAGCGCAACGTCATCCTCGAAGAGATCGGGATGCGCGACGACGCCCCCGACGATGTGGTGCACGAGCTCGCGAACGCGGCGCTGTTTCCCGACCACCCGCTGGGTCGATCGGTGCTCGGTACGCGCGAGTCCATCACCGCGATGCCGCGTGATGTCATTGCCGACTACCACGCGGCGCACTACCGACCGCGCAACGTCGTCGTGGCCGCGGCCGGCAACCTCGACCACGCTCGTGTCGCCGACCACCTCGCCCGCCTCGTCCCGGCGACGGAAGGCATGCGTCCGGAACGCATGCAGTTCCCGTTCGGTCCGATCGAGCGGGCGACCGGTGATCACCGGGTGACCGAGCAGGCCCATCTCGTTCTCAGCCTTCGGTCGATCGCGCGCGACGATCCCGATCGCTACGCGCTCTCCGTGTTGAGTCAGATCCTCGGCGGCGGCATGTCGTCTCGGCTCTTCCAAGAGATTCGCGAGCGGCGGGGCCTGGCCTACTCCGTCTACGCCTACCGCGCCGCGTACGAGACCACCGGCTCGATGTCGGTCTACGCCGGAACTGCGCCCGAGCGGGTGGCTGAGACGCTGAAGGTCGTGCGCTCCGAACTTGAGCGCTTGGTCGCCGAAGGCCTGCCCGAGCACGAGCTGGCGGCGGCGAAAGGCCACCTCAAGGGTGCGACGACGTTGGCGCTCGAGACGAGTTCGAGCCGGATGCACCGCCTCGGGCGCGGACTACTCACGCTGGGCGAGATCCCGACGGTGGACGCGATCGTCGCCGCAGTCGACGCGGTGACCGTTGGTGACGTTCGCCGGGTGATCGACCGCGTCTTCGCCACCGACGAGCAGGTCTTGTCGGTCGTCGGCCCGCTCGACGCCGCCGAACTCGCCGCGGGCTGAGTCGCTCCACTTCCGAGCGGACACTTGCTCTCGAGTCAGCGCACCACGAGATCGGCGCGGTCGAGCAGCATCAGAGTGCACTCCTCTGATCCGCTTCCGTAGGTGCCGGCGCGCCGAAATCCCGCCTGCGCGAGCGCGCCCCACGACCGGGTGTTGGCCGTGAAGGGATCGGCACCCACCTGCGCCCAATCGGAGTGCGGGCCGAAGACCACAGTCCGAACGAACGCCTCGATCATCCGGGTGCCGAGACCGCGGCCCCGGTCCGAGTGTTTGCCGATGAGATAGTCGATTCCGGCGGGCCGAGGTTCGGCACCGAGCGCGGTCCAGGCCGCCGACTCCTCGGGCCACTGGGCGACGTCGCCGAGAGAAATCCAACCGATCGGACGGTCATCGAGCGACGCGATCCGGTGCTCAACGCCGTCAGGCGCTCGATCGGGGCTGTAGTCGCGCACGACGCCGGCCCAACTCACGTCGTCGCCTTCCCACCACTTCACGATCTCGGGGTCGTTGAGCCAACGGTGCAGCAACGAAAGGTCGTCGCCGCCCAGCGGGTGGAACGTGATCGGCACCGGACGAGTATGGCGCGGGTGGGTTGGCGGTGGATCGGTAGTGTCCGGTGATGATTCGGGTTGGGGTGTTCGGCGCGGGCGGTCGCATGGGAACTGCGGTCTGTCATGCGGTCAGCGAGGCCGACGACTGTGAACTCGCCGTCGCCGTCGATCCATTTCACGCGGGTGAGCGCGTCACGGGAACCGACGCGGTCATCGCCGAGAACGCCGTTGCGATGCTCGACGCTGCCGTCGACGTGTCGGTCGACTTCACCGTGCTCGGCGC
>JANLTQ010000032.1:0-4709 GCA_031363005.1 Acidimicrobiia bacterium
CGTTGATTGGGACGGCGTTTCGGTGGCCTACCTCGCCGATCACGGTCAGGGGTGTGGGCTCGGGCACGCCGACGATCACGTACCCCGTGAAGTGCTCGAACTGTGCGACGGCGTGGACCTGCTGATCCACGACGCGCAACACACGCCGGCCGAGTTCGAACAGAAGCGCCACTGGGGTCACTGCACGTCGGAGTACGCGGTGCACGTCGCAAAGCAGGCGGGGTCTCGAACCCTCGCCCTCTTCCACCACGATCCCGCCCACAGCGACGACGACGTCGACACGATGTTGCGAGATGCACGGGACGTGTCGGATCACCTGAACGGAGCCGAAGTGGTTGCGGCGTCTGAGGGTATGGTCCTGCGCTTCCCGCCCACCTGATCCATCGCGGAGCCTCGCATGTCCGATGACGACGTCCTCAAGCCCGACTCGGCGTCGTTTCGTGCCGTGCTTGGTCACTTCGCCACCGGCATCACGGTCATCACCGCGATGGACGGTGACGAGCCCGTCGGTCTGGCCGCGAACTCGTTCTCCTCGGTGTCACTCGATCCTCCGCTGGTGTTGTTCTGCCCGGCAAAGACCTCAAGTACCTGGCCTCGAATTCAGCGAGCCGGCCACTTCACCGTCAACGTGCTCGATGAGCACCAGGAACATGTGAGTCAACTCTTCGCGAAGCCGGGCGCGGATCGGTTCGGTCAGATCGGCTGGCGGGTCGGCACACAGGGGCCGATCCTCGAAGACGTACACGCGTACCTCGACTGCACCATCGAAGCCGAACACGATGCGGGCGACCATCTCATCGTCGTCGGACGCGTGCAGGAACTCGGTCTCAGCGCCGACGCCGGCCCGCTCCTCTTCTACCAGGGCCGCTACGGCCGACTTCTCGGAAGCGAGTAACCAATGGCCGATGTCATGCCGTCCGATGTGATCGGCGGCGTTGTGATCGTCGAGCCGACGCTCTGGAAAGACCCTCGCGGCTTTTTCGCGGAGACCTTCCGGCAGGAGTGGTTGCCCGAGGGGTCGCCGACGATGGTGCAGGGCAACCGCGCGGACCGTTCCGCGAACACGCTCGTCGGATTGCACTACCACCGGTTCCAGGCCGATTACTGGTACGTACCGTTCGGCCGCGTGCTCGCGGTGTTGCACGACTTGCGCGTGTCGTCGCCGACGCGCGGGACCTCGCTCACGGTCGAACTCGACGCGGTGGCGCATCGCGGCCTCTACATCCCGCGTGGTGTTGCGCACGGTTTCTACGCCATCACCGACGCCACCATCACCTACCTCGTCGACAACTACTACAACCCGGCCGACGAGCTCGGGGTGGCCTGGGACGATCCGGCGCTCGGTGTGGACTGGCCCGGCGACGCGCCGATTCTCTCGGATCGCGATCGAGCGAATCCTCGAGTTTCGGACATTCCCGCCGATCTCGTTCCCGAGTAACTCGCCCGGCGACAGCTCCGGCGGTTCAGCCTCGGCGGCGGCGGAGTTCCGCAGCCACGGTGACCACGCCGGTGGCGCCGAGTGCAGCAACGATGGCCACGACCGCCGCGACAATCGAAGCGAGGCCCACTGAGCCTGCGGCCCACACGATGGTGGCCAGCACCAACCCGACGGTGATCACCAGCGCTTGGGTCTGGGCGGTTGGTCGAGGCTCGAAGTTCGTGCCCGCCGGTCGGCGGGGCGCGATGACCTGATGCCAGAACCGGGTCACCGGCGAACGGTCACCGAGCACGAGGCCCAGGCCCGCCACCACGGTTGCGACCGGGATGCTCCAGGGCTGGCGGAACACGAATCCGGCCAGGAGGACCACCACAACGATCGCCTGCTCGAATCGGCTCGCGCGAACGTCGACGAGCCGCATCGCTCGACCCTACCGTCCGTATCGCAGTCGGTAGACCGGCCTCGAAGCCGCGATCTCCCCACTATGGGTGATAGCGATCGAAAGGTCAGCCACGTAGGGTGAAGCCACACGGATCGATCTCGGCGTTGGGACAACAGAGCTATGGATCTTGGACTCCTCGGTGGCGAGAAGGTTCTGGGCGCGCAGGGTGACGTTGCCAGGGTTCGGGAGGCGGGCCGCCGTCGGCGTCTCGTGCGCATGGCGATCGTGTTGGCGCTGCTCCTCGACTACCCGCTGGCCCGCCTGCTCGGCGGCCACCCCGTGGTGTGGGGCCTCCCCAATCTGAACCTGCCGCCCGAGTGGCAGGGCATGGTGCCGTCGCTGGTGCTGGTGCTGATTCTTGGGAGTGTCCTGCTCGTCCCGATGCTGCTCATGGGACGGTCGCCCCACACCGTCTACCGCCCGAGTGAGATTCCCGTGAGACTCGACGATGTCGTCGGGCTCGGGATGGTCAAGGACGAGGTCATCAAGACGCTGAACCTCTTCCTCGCCTACAAGACGTTCCACGACACGATGGGTGGAACGCCGCGGCGCGCCATCCTGTTCGAGGGCCCTCCGGGTACCGGCAAGACGTTCATGGCCAAGGCCATGGCCCGCGAGGCCGGGGTGCCGTTCCACTTCGTGGCCGCGAGTTCGATCCAGTCGCCGTACTTCGGTCAGACGAACCGCAAGATCGCCGGATTCTTCAAGGACCTGCGCAAGGCGGCTCGCCGCGAGGGTGGTGCTATCGGGTTCATCGAGGAGATCGATGCGATCGCAGTGGCCCGCGCCGGCATGAAGGACCCCGAAGCCCGTCACGACGTCCGCACGATCAACCGCGGTCTCGGCGAGGGCTTCGCCGGCGTGATCAACGAGCTGCTCATCCAGTTGCAGTCGTTTGACGAGCCCACCCGCGGCGAGAAGCTGCAAGGTTGGTTCATCAGCAAGGTGAACCGGATGCTGCCGGCACGCTGGGAGATAAAGAAGCGGCCGCCGGTGTCGTCGAACATCTTGATCATCGGTGCCACCAACCGAGCGTCGGCGCTCGACCCGGCGCTGTTGCGTCCCGGTCGGTTCGACCGCTCGATCCACTTCGATCTCCCGAGCCGCTCCGGCCGGCGCGAGATCATCGATCACTACCTCGACAAGAAGGCCCACGTTCCGGAGTTGGACAAGGACGAGCGTCGGGACCAACTGGCTGCGGTGACGATCGGATACTCGCCGGTGATGATCGAGCATCTCTTCGACGAGGCGCTCGTGTGGTCACTGCGCGCCGGTCGCGGCGCCATGGAATGGGACGACATCCAGAAGGCCAAGCTGACCGAGGAAGTCGGGCTCGCGAATCCCATCGAGTACACGGATGAGGAGCGTCGCATCATCGCCACGCACGAGGCCGGTCACGCGGTCGTCGCGCATCTGGTGGGGGTGGGCCGCAAGCTCGAGGTGCTCTCCATCGTCCGGCGACGCGGCTCGCTCGGTCTGTTGGCACACTCGGACACCGAAGAGCGCTTCTTGCGCAACCGGACCGAACTGCTGTCTCAGATCCAGATCGCGTTCGGCGGTATGGCGGCCGAGGAGCTGTGGTTCGGCGAGTCGGGCACCGGGCCGGGCTCCGACCTCATGCAGGCAACCACCATCGCCGCCACCATGGTCGGAGCGCTGGGCATGGCCGGCTCGCTCGTCAGTTTTCAGGCATCGGGTGGAGGTCCCTTGGACAGCGGACTCGTCACTCGGGTGCTGGGGGACGAACGCACCCGGGTCGAGGTCGAGCGGATCCTCGATCGATCGAAGGAGGCCGTGCGGGAGCTGCTCGACGAGAACCGACACCTCGTCGAGGCCTTGCGTGACGAGTTGCTTGTTCGGGACGAATTGGTCGGCGACGAGATCACCGGGGTGCTCGAAGAAGCTCGGCTCGCGAAGACCGTCGCCGACATCTGAGGCAACCGTTCTCTTGGGAGAGCGGACATCTGAAGTGAGCGGGCGACCGACCGAGCTGCGCTCGGTGAGTCGCCCGTTTCTCATCGGAGTTTCGCGAGCGCCGGGGGTACCCTCGAACCACCGTGGAGTCCCGAGCCGATGTTGCCGAGCAAGCTGATCTCGATCGTGCGCGTCGCCGTGATGGCTGGCGGCTCATGCGCAGTTCGATCGCCACGCAGCGATCATGGGTGGTCGGGGGTGTTGCCGCCGGTGTGATCTGGACTGCGGCCAAGCTCACGATTCCTCTCCTGGCGGCCGCCGCGATCGACGACGGCATGCGCCACGGCGATCAGGGCAAGGTCATCCGCCTGACCATCGTGATGGTGGCGGTCGGCATCGTGCAGGCCATCTGCACCGGGCTGCGGCGCTTCGCCGCCTTCCGCATCGCGCTGCGCACCGAGACCGACCTCCGACACCGGCTGTTCGCGCACCTCCAGCGCCTGCATTTCGCCTTCCATGACCAGGCCCAGACCGGTCAATTGATGGCGCGCGCCAACACCGACATCCAGCAAGTACAGACCGTCGTCATCCTCATCCCGTTGACGATCGCGAGTCTGCTCACGATGAGTGGCGTGCTCGTCATCATGCTGACCAAGGACGTCGTGCTCGCGGTCCTTGCGCTGGGTGCGTTGCCGTTCCTCAATGTCGCGGCGACCCGGTTCTCGCATCGGATCGCGCCGGTCAACCTCGCGCTGCAGGAAGAACTCGCCGACGTGTCGGGCGTCGTCGAGGAGAGTCTCTCGGGCATCCGAGTCGTGAAGGGGTTCGGCGCAGAACAGCAACAGGTTCGCCGGCTCCAAGCAGAGGCCGACTCGGTCTTGGACCGGTCGCTCGCGGCGGCGCGACTGCGCGCCG
>JANLTQ010000034.1:0-2658 GCA_031363005.1 Acidimicrobiia bacterium
ACTTCAACATGAGCTTCACCGCGAGCTCGGTCCACGGTTCCGCGCCGTGGCGCATCACAAACTTCAGGTCAGGGAAGAACCAGCACACTTCGTCGATGTACTTGACGTGCTGGCAGTCCATCGGCACACGCGGGCCGGGGACGCCGGCGTTGACGAAGATCGGGATGTCAAGCTCCACGCACTTCGCGTACAGCGGGTAGTACTTCTTGTCGTTGATCGGCACTTGGGGAACGAACCCGGCCGGGAAACTCTGGGCCGAGCGCACACCGAGTTCCTTGACCGCCACCTCGAGGTCCCGAACCGCCTCCATCCCACGGTTCGGATCCACGTTGCAGCTACCGACGAAGCGGGCCGGGTGGTCACGCAAGGCTTGTTGCGCCACGGGATTGCTGCCGACGTTGATCATCCCGCGCCCAATGTTGAACCGATCCATCTCTGCGAGGAGCAACGCGACCGGATCGCTGAGATCGCCGTAGTCCGGGACGTCTTTGAACATGTACTGCGCGGGGAACGCGAACTTGTCTCGTGCTTCTTTGTCGAGGATGCCGGCGTTGATCTGCGCGTAGTGCTTGGTCTTGCGCTCCTCGGCCGAGGCGGGCATGCCGATCATCGTGTCGAGGACGCCTGCGCGCCACGCGTCGAAATACGCGGCGTGCTCGCCGTCGCCGTTCGCAGCGGGGTCGACGGGGGTGGGTTCAGGCATCGAGCTTGAACACGCGCATCGCGTTCTCGCGCAGGAACTTCGGCCAGACGTGATCGCGGAACGGCACGTCGGGCATGTCGGTCCAGATGCGTTCGAGGCTCAGGCCCATCGGGAAGTAGCCGGCGTACATCACCTTGTCGGCGCCGCGCGTGTTGGCGTAGTTGATGACGTCCTTCGGGTAGTACTTCGGCGCGAACGCAGACGTCGAGTAGTACAGGTTCGGCCACTTGAGCATGAGCTTCACGGCGAGGTCGGCCCACGGCTCGCAGCCGTGGCGGGTGACGAACTTGAGGTCCGGGAAGAACCAGCACACTTCGTCGATCAGCGCGACGTCCTGACACGCGAACGGCACGCGTGGGCCGGGAATCCCCGCGAAGACACAGATCGGGATGTCGAGCTCCACGCACTTCGCGTACAGCGGGTAGAACTTCTTGTCGTTGATCGGCACCTGCGGCGACATGCCCGCCGGGAATGCCGTTGCGGCCTTGACCCCGAGTTCCTTGACCGCAGCCTCGAGTTCCCGCACGCTCTCCATGCCCCGGTTCGGGTCCACTTCGAAGCTGCCGAAGAACCGGTCGGGATGCTCCTTGATGGTCTTCTGGGTCTCCTCGTTGTGGAACGAGTTGCCGAGCATGGCCATCGCGATGCCGTGGCGATCCATCTCGGACATCACGTAGGCGACGGGGTCGTCCATGTGCTCCTCGAAGTGGGGCACGTGTTTGAACATGTACTGGGCAGGAAACTCGAACTCTTCGCGACTCTCGCGGTCCAGCAGGTTCTTCTGGAGGAAGTCGTACCAACGGCGCGGATCGCCCGTCGGGATGCCGAGCATGAGGTCGATGGCGCCGATCTCGTTGATGGCGATGTCGTTGATGGAAGTGGTCACCGACCCGAACCTACCGCCACACCTGACGGGTCGTCAGATCGGATATCTCGGCTCGGGTCAGGTCAGCCGGGAAGGCCGAACACGGCGGTGCCGCCATTCGCCGCGACGTTGTTTGAACCGATCGCGATGCGGCCAAACGTGATCGCCGGGCCGTTCAGGAACACGAACGCCGACGCCGGCAGTGCGTGCGTGATGTCATCGTCACACTCACCTCCCAAGGGCTGGCCAGCGTGACCGCGCGGAGGTGGGGTGTCAAGGTCGGGTTGCAGCTCGGAACCGCCGCACGTCGGCGGCCATCGTGCTGGCACGAGTTGGTTACGACGTCGCCAGGAGGAAGGTGCGGGCGATGGGGGCGGCCACTCGGCCGCCGACACCACCGCCTTCGACGATCACCGCGAACGCGAGGTCGTTGCGAAAGCCGATGAACCACGCGTGGGTCTTGGGCGGCACGTCGGTGCCGAACTCCGCGGTCCCGGTCTTGCCGGCGACCGGCTGCCCGGGAATCGCGGCCGAAGTTCCCGTTCCGTTCTGCACGACCCCGGTCATGAGCGCTCGCAGCGGGTCGGCCACCGTCGGCGCGAGGGCAGGAGCTTCCGCGGCTGGAGCCCCGCCACCGCTGGGTGCAGGATCGGTCACGAGCGCGGGCGCGTGCCACGTCCCGGCGCTGACCGCTCCGGCGACGCCGGCCATGGTGAGCGGACTCGCAGTGACTCGTCCTTGGCCGATCGCGGCCGCGACGCGCTCGGTCGCATCCTTTGGCGTTGGGAACGACCCACCTTTCGCCGACAGGCCGATCTGCAGCGCGGTGTCGAAACCGAACTCGCGCGCCGCGGTCCCGAGCGCGTCGGCGGGCAGCGTCTGCGCCAAGCCGATGAACGCAGTGTTGCACGAGATGGCGAAGGCACGGGCGAAGGGAAGTGTCGGCTCGGCCTCACCTTCGAAGTTCTGGAACGTCCGTCCGTTGACGGTGATGGTCGGCGGACAGGTCGCGCCGGTTGCCGGCGTGGTGCCATGCTCGAGCAACGCGGCCGCCGTGACGACCTTGAACGTGGAGCCGGGGGGATACGCA
>JANLTQ010000060.1:0-2309 GCA_031363005.1 Acidimicrobiia bacterium
TCACCTTCGGTTTCCCGCTCGTGCGACGGGTTCGCAAGAGCGGGGTTAGAGCAGGAGGTCGGTGATGTCGTCGAGGGAGGTGGCCGGGCCGGAGTGGGCGACGGTGCCGTGGTTCAGCACCACGACGTCGTCAGCGATCGCGAGCGCGTGACCGACGTATTGCTCGACCAACAAGATCGACGTCCCGGCGTCACGGATGGCGGCCAGGCTCGCGTAGACCTCGTCCACGACGATCGGCGCGAGTCCGAGCGAGAGTTCGTCAGCCACCAACAACTTCGGCGGATTCACCATGACGCGCGCCAGCGACAACATGCGTTGTTCACCGCCGGACAAAGTGCCGGCGACTTGTTGCGAGCGTTCGCCCAAGCGTGGGAAGAGCTCGTACGCCTTGGCCAAGGCGCCCTTCACGCCGTGGGCGCCGAGTTCGCGTCGGAAACTCAGCTCGAGATTCTCCCGGACGCTCAACGACGCGAACACCGATCGGCCCTCGGGTGCGTGCACGATCCCCCGCCTCGTCATCTCGAACGGACGGATACCACGCCGATCGATCCATGCCGCGCGCGTGAACCACCGCTCCAAGAATCCGACGCCGATCCGTGCCGGCCACGCGATCCGTTCACCTTCGAACCACATCTCGCCGGCCGTCGGGCGAACCAACCCCGTGGCGACGCGTGCCACCGTGGTCTTGCCGGCCCCGTTCGCGCCGAGCAACGCGGTGACGGTCCCCGGCCGCACCGCGAGCGACACTCCGAACAACGCGCGGAACGGTCCGTAGGCCGCGTCCACGGAGCGCAGCTCGAGGAGTGGCGCCGTCGACCCCTCGACCGAACCGGACGGCGCCGATCCGGACGCAGCGGCGTCGGCCGCGCTCACACCGTCTCCCCGAGGTAGGCCTTGCGAACCTCGGCCGAGCCGAGGACGGCGGCGGTCGCGCCGGTAGCGATGAGGGTGCCGAAGTCGAGGACGTACAGCCGGTGCGCAAAGGTGCGGACGAACTCCACATCGTGCTCAACCAACAGCACCGCGGTGCCGCGCTCTGCTTGCACCGAGCGCAACGTGTCCGCGAGTGCCGCGGTCTCGGAGGCATCCAAACCGGACGACGGCTCGTCGAGCAACAACAACTGAGGCTCGGTCATGAGCGCACGGCCGACTTCGACCAGACGGCCGCGCCCCAACGACAGCGACTCGATGGGCGCGTCGGCGACGTCGTCGAGACGAAGCAGTTCGAGGGTGGCGAGCACGCGCGCTTTCTCATCGCCCGACGGCGCCGCCAGATTGAGGATGTCCTTCCAGAATCGACCGGTTCCCAGCCGAGACCGCTCCGCCACCAGCAAGTGGTCACGCACGCTCATCCCCGCAAACAATTCGATGCGCTGGAACGTGCGGCCGATTCCCGCTCGGGCGCGGCGGTAGACCGGAGCCCGGGTCAGGTCACGACCGTCGAAGGTCACCGAACCGCTGTCTGGGCGCAGCATGCCGAGGAGGCAGTTGAAGAACGTGGTCTTGCCGGCGCCGTTGGGCCCGATCAATCCCACGGATTCACCGGACTCCACCTGCATGGAGACGCCGTCGAGCGCGGTGATCCCGGCGAACCGCTTGGTGATTCCCTCGGCGTCGAGGAGGGTCATCCGTCGGTACTTCCTGCCGGAGCCAACGTCGGATCCGGCACCGGTCCACGCAGTCGTTCAGGGAGCCACTTCTGGACGGTAGCGAGCGACTTGCCCTTCTGGAACTCGAGGACCCCCTCGGGGTGTCGTGCGTAGGTGATCGCACCCAGACCGAAGAGCACGAACTGCCAGGACGCGGAGATGCCGACGAGCTTCAACACTTCAGGGACCAGCGCGAAGCCGACTCCGGCATTGATCGCTCCCTCGACGGTGCTCGGCATGAGGGTCACGACGAGGACCACGAAGAACAGACCGTAGAAGTACCCGAAGTCTTCCTTCACTGCAACGCTTTTCTGGACCGCGAGCAGCCCGCCGCCGAGACCGGCGATGCCCGCCGACACCGCGAACGCGAGAATCCGAATCCGCGTCGGATTGATACCGATCGAGCGGGCGGCGGTCTCACTCCCGCGCAACGCGGTGAGGTACCGGCCGGTCGTTCCGCGCCGGATGAAGATGACGAACACCGACACGATCGCGAGGACCACCACACACAAGATCAGGAAGGGGCGGTCGTCGACGAACCCGATCGGACGCGGGACGCTGACGGGGTGTGCGCCTCCGCTCACCCAGCCGAGCGGCGCCAAGAGGGTGTCGAACATCACTGCGAACGCGAGCGTGCCGAGTGAGAGGAAGATCCCACCG
>JANLTQ010000081.1:0-6917 GCA_031363005.1 Acidimicrobiia bacterium
GGCAGAAGTGCTGGTCGACGGAATGCGGCTGGGCCTCGATATGGGCGACGCGCACTTTCCTCGCCTCCACCCCACCCCATCACCCCCCCCACCCCACCGTCTGGCGACACCCGCGCCGAATCCTTCGGCGCGGGTGACGCCAGAGCGTGGACCTGGGTGGACAGTCATTGCCACCTGCCGGCGGATCCGGGCGAGGCCGATGCGATCGTGGACCGGGCGCGGGACGCCGGGGTCGAGTGGATGGTGTGTGTCGGGACGGACCTGGCCACCTCACGCGCCGCGGTGGCCCTGGCCGAGCGGCGCGACGACGTGGTTGCGACGGTGGGCCTGCATCCTCATGACGCCGTCGATCTTGAGTCCATCTGGGGCGAGCTCCAGACCCTGGCCTCGGACCCGGCGGTGGTCGCGATCGGGGAGGCCGGACTCGACCACCACTACGAACATTCGCCGGGACCGGCGCAGGCCGCCGCGTTCCGCGCCCAGATCCGTCTCGCCCACGAGCTCGACCGCGCACTCGTCATTCACACGCGCGAAGCATGGGACGAGACGTTCGCGATCCTCGACGACGAAGGGTTGCCGCGCCGGACCGTGTTCCACTGCTTCACCGGTGGGCCGGCCGAGGGCGCGGCCTGCACCGACCGCGGTGCCTACCTCTCCTTCAGCGGCATCGTGACGTTCAAAAACGCGACCGATGTGCGCGCCGCGGCGGCCGCCGCGCCCGCGGATCGGATCCTCGTCGAGACCGACAGTCCCTACCTCGCTCCGGTTCCGCACCGCGGCCAGACGAACGAACCGGGCTGGGTTTCGGTCGTGGGCGCCGAAGTCGCCCGAGTTCGCGACGAGGCCGTCGAAAGTGTTGCAACCCGGACACGCCATGCCGCTGACCAGGTATTTCGCGTCCGCTGATTGCTGGACCCGGCCGGAAAAACTGGCAAATACTGGTATTCAGATTGACCAGGGAAGGGCCCGTCGTTAGCTTCGCCAGGTCTTGACCGGCCGCCGCGGAGTGCGGCCGACCAACCCAGTAGGCGGTCCCCCATCAGCGAGCACCTCACTCGTCGGAACGCGCGCACACCGAGCGGCGACACCCGCGCTCGGCGTTACGCGCTTCGCGCGGTCCGCCCCTCGCCGGCGCGACTCGACGCGCCGGAGCCGAGTGCGTGGTTGCCGATCCTCGACCTCACCGAGGAACTCGAAGCGATCGATCTCACCGGTGAGCTCGAACTCCTCGCGCTCGAAGAGGGACGGGTCGACCTCGAAGCCGAACTGACCGCGTTGGAATCCGATTTCTGGCGGACGGTCGAAGCCGAGCACCCGTTTCTGACTGGTGAGTTCCCCGCGATGACGCCCTTCACCGAACCGCTCGACGCGGTGATCGGCGTCGCTCCGGCTGCGCCCGTCGCGCCGGCTGACGCGCCCCTCGAGGCCGCCACCGACGCGCGGGAGGAGGAGAGTCGGGTGGCGACGATCAACGACGTCGTCGTACCCGTTCCGACGCTTCGCCCCGAGCCGACGACCGCGCCCACGGGCCCGGCGCCGATCTCACTGCTCGCCCCGGTCACCGAATCGACGTCGACCTCGGCCCCGGCCCCGGCCCCGGCCCCGGCCCCGGCCGAGCCAATCGCCATCCCCGCCGTCGCGCCGCAGTTCAGTGGACCCGACCTGCCGGTCCCGGACGCGTACGCGCAGATCCGGCCGAACCGTCCGGCGATCGCCCACCGTCGGCGTTCCCTTCGTCTCCGTCGTCGGATCATCGTGACCGCGCTCGTCGTGACGGTGGCGGCCGCGTGCATCGGCGTCACCGCTCGCGTCGTCGGTGGTACCCATCCCCGCCGGGACGTCACCGTGTCGATCGACGGTCGCGCCAATACGGTGGTCACCCGAGCCGGAACCGTCGGTGACCTGCTGGCTGCGCAAGGCACCGTCCTCCGCCCGGGCGACCGCGTGGTCCCGGACGTGTCGACGCAGCTTCGTCAAGGCATGCCGATCAACATCGTGCGTGCCTTCCCAATCGTGGTGGATGTCGACGGTGTGATCACCGAACGACGCACCGCGCGTCGATCGGTCGCCGTGGTCCGTCGCGAGCTCGGGCTGCCGGCGGCGTTGGTTGCACTCGGCGCGCCGAAGCGCCTCGCACGTGGAAGTCGCGTCGTGTTGCGGACACCGCACTCGCTGAACTTCCTGGTGGACGCCACCACCACACCGCTCGTCGGCGTCACCGACCTGACCGTCGCCGATCTGCTGCGCACTCGTGCCGTCGTGCTCGGTCCGAAAGACGAGGTCCAGCCCGCCCTCGAGACGCGATTGAGTGACGGCCTCTCGGTGCAGGTGTTCCGGCTGGCCGACGGCGAGGTCGCCGAGGATCAGGTCATCCCGTTCAAGACCGAACTGCGAGACGATGCAACGCTCGCCGCCGGCCACACCGCAGTCATCCAAGCGGGGCGGAATGGCACCGTGCGCGTGGTCTCGAAGGTGGTCCGCAAGGACGGCATGATCGTGCAGTCGACCGAAGGCCGGCGGATCGTGCTCGCGGCGCCGGTGACCGAGGTCTTGCGCAGGGGTACCAAGGTGTCCGGGAACCAGAAGCCGGTGGCACCGCCCGCAGCCAGCGGTGGTCAGCTGTTCCAGTCCGGTACCGCCACGTGGTACGCGAGCCACGCCGGCTCGGGCGCGTGCGCACACCTCACGTTGCCGTTCGGCACCATCGTCAAGATCGTCAACACTGCGAACGGGCGCAGCGCCCAGTGCCGAGTCGGCGATCGCGGACCGATGGCCTACACCGGTCACATCATCGACCTCAACCCCGATGTCTTTGCGGCGCTTGCACCACTCGGGACCGGGACCATCTCGGTCCGGCTCTACGTCTCCTGACGGTTTCGCTGCGCGCATGGCGCTGACCCCCGCCACCATCCCGGCGCTCCTCGCACGTCACGGGCTCCGTCCGAGCCGGGCGCTCGGGCAGAACTTTCTCGCGGACCCGAACACCGCGCAGCGCATCGTCCGGCTCGCCCACGTGCAGTCCGGCGATCGTGTGCTCGAGATCGGTCCGGGCATCGGCTCCCTCACCGTCGCATTGCTCGAGGGCGGTGCCGCCGTGACTGCGCTCGAACTGGACGAGCACGTGATACCGGCGCTCGAGGAGACCGTCGGTACGGACGCGGTGCGGATCGTGCGCGGTGATGCGCTGCGGGTGGACTTCGCGGAGCTGCTGTCCGCTGATGGCGGGAGCGAGGGCGGTCGACCCTGGTGCATGGTGTCCAACCTGCCGTACAACGTCGCAACCCCGATTGTGATGCGACTCCTCGAATCGGTGCCCCAGATCGCGTCGCTGTTGGTCATGGTCCAGCGCGAGGTCGGCGAGCGCATGGCGGCCGGGCCGGGAACCAAGGCGTACGGCGCAGTGTCGGTGAAGATCGCGTATTACGGCCGGGCCCGGGTGGTGGGGACGGTCTCGCCGTCGGTGTTCATTCCTGCCCCGAAGGTTGATTCGGCGCTCGTGCGCATCGTGCGCCATGCCGAGCCGCCGGTGGTGGTGCCGTCCGAGGACCGCTTGTTCGCGCTGGTACGAGCTGGGTTCGGTCAACGCCGCAAAATGTTGCGCGGCGCGCTGCGCGCCGAGTTGGGAGACGACGTGGAGCAGCTCTTGGGATCAGCGAATATCGACGGCCGCGTCCGCGCGGAGACGTTGACGCTCGAGCAGTGGGCTGCGCTGGCGCGGGTCGTTCCGGGTCCATGAGATTCGACGAGACGGTGACCGTGCGCGCGCCGGCGAAGCTGACCCTCACCTTGCGCGTCCTCGGTACTCGCCCGGACGGCTTCCACGAGCTCGAAGCGTTGACCGTAATGATCTCCGCGCCGGCCGACACCGTGACCATCGGACCGGCACCAGCCGGCGTTGTCGAACTCACGGTGGTCGGTGGCGGCGACGACATTCCCCACGACGAGTCCAACCTGGTCGTACGCGCCGCGCGCGCGGTCCTTCCGTCCGACGCAGGCGCCCGCATCGAACTCACGAAGGTCACACCGTCGGGGGCCGGACTCGGCGGCGGGTCAGCCGATGCCGCCGCCGTGCTCCGAGTGCTCCGCGACCGCCACGGACTCGACCACGCGACGGTCATGGCGGTAGCGGCCGAACTCGGATCGGACGTTCCCGTCTGTATCGACGGGCATCCGGTGATGATGCGCGGTCGCGGGGAGCGCCTCGAACCCGTCGAGTTGCACGGTGAACTTCATCTGGTGGTGGCCAAGCCGGCGTTCTCTCTCGCAACGCCCCCGGTGTTCCGGGCGTGGGACGCCCTCGGTGCACCGACGAGCGACCGCACGGTGGAGCCCCCGGCCGCCGTGAGCCATCTCGTGACCGAGCTCGCCAACGATCTCGAGCCGGCCGCCGAACAAGTCACGCCCGACGTGCGGGAGTTCCGAGAGCGGCTCGAGCAGGTGACCGGACTCCCGGCGCTACTGGCCGGAAGTGGTTCCTCGTACTGGTTGCCGGTCGCCGACGCAGAGGCAGCCGCGACCCTCGCCGCGCGCGTCGAGTCCGAACTTCACGTCGAGGCGTTCGCCGCCCACGTCCTCCCCGATCACGGGTGATCGGGCGCGACCGGGCCACGTCGGTGAGATCGAGACGGTGGAACCGGCAACCGACAGAGTGCGGTGGCGTGATGGTCGTCTGATCAGGTCCGGGACGGGGAGCCCCGGAGGCACAGTGGTCGGTTAACGACCCTGCTGCCGACGCTGCCAGCGCGTCTTTTTGAGCAGCTTCTTGTGCTTCTTCTTCCGCATGCGCTTACGGCGCTTTTTGATCAGTGATCCCATGTCGGAGCGGACACTAGCGGCGGAGTCGCGCGCCCGACACATTCACGGACCATGTGGTGAGGAGTGCGATACCCACATCGGTGGTGCGAATCGCGGCGGGTAAGGTCTGGGTCGGTCCTTCGGGGGTGGTGTAACGGCAGCACGGGGTCCTTTGAAGTCCCAAGACGAGGTTCGAAACCTCGCCCCCGAGCTGGGTGTTTCGCCCTCGAACAGTCGACGAACGGTGTGGAGCGGCGCGTGACCGAGCAGCAAGCCGGTAAGTCGTGAGCGGGTATCGACCGCTCGCCGCGGTCGTGTTGGCCGCCGGCGAGGGCACCCGGATGCGGTCGTCGATGCCGAAGGTGCTCCACCCGTTGTGCGGCCGTCCGATGTTGCTCCACGTGGTGGATGCGCTCGGTGCCTTGCCGTTGGAACGCATCGTCGTCGTGGTCGGCCATGGCGCGGAACGGGTCACCAAAACCCTGCAGGAGCAGGTCACCACCGAGGTTCCGGTCGTGTTCGTCGATCAGAAGGTGCAGCGCGGTACCGGCGATGCCGCGAGTGTGGCGCTGACCGCGTTCGCCGACGACCCCGACGTCGAGGGCGACCTCATCATCATGCCGGGCGATGCGCCGCTCGTACGGCCCGAGCTCCTGGCTCGCCTGGCGACCGCCCATCGAGAGCAGGACGCGGCGGTCACGCTCCTCACCGCGGACCTCGAACCGTGGACGTGGAGCTTCGGCCGCATCGTGCGTGACTCCCAGGGCCGGGTGGACCGGATCGTGGAACGCACCGATGCCACGGCCGAGGAGTTGGAACTCCCCGAGGTCAACACGTCGATCTACTGCTTCCGGCGCAGCCTGCTGGCGCCGGCGCTGCGGCGCCTGAGTCCGGAGAACGCCCAGGGCGAGTACTACCTCACCGACGCCGTCGCGGTGTTGCGTGAAGCCGGCCACAAGGTGGTGGCCTTCGCGGCCGACGACCCCGCGGCGGCCCGCCACGTGAACGACCGCGCCCAGCTCGCCACGGCCGAGGCGATCCTGCGCGAACGGATCAACACTCGATGGATGGAGGCGGGCGTCTCGCTGGTCGATCCGATGGCCACCTACATCGACACGACGGTCACGCTCGCGCCGGATGTGCGAGTGCTGCCCGGCACGATCCTGGAAGGACACACGACCATCGCGACCGGCGCGGTGATCGGTCCGGACGTTCGGCTGGTCGACACCGCGGTCGGCGAGCGGGCCGTGGTCCAGAACACCGTCGCCCGAGACTCGGTCATCGGCGACGACTGCGCCGTCGGTCCGTACGTGTCCCTGCGCGCCGGGACCCGGCTCGCGGCCGGCGCGCACGTCGGCACGTTCGTGGAGACGAAGAACGCGGAGATCGGTGAGGGCGCGAAAGTGCCGCACCTCTCCTACATGGGCGACGTCGAGATCGGTCCGCGCGCCAATGTTGGTGCGGGCACGATCACCGCCAATTACGACGGCACGAACAAGCACGCGACCACGATCGGTGCGGACGTCCGGATCGGTTCGAACTCGGTACTCGTGGCGCCCGTCGCGGTCGGCGACGGTGCCTACACCGGGGCCGGATCCGTGGTGACGAGGGATGTTCCGCCGGGCGCATTGGTCAAAGGGGTGCCGGCGCAGGTAGACGACGGTTGGGCGCGACGCCGCGCCGATGGCTCGCGACATGTGGGCGAACCTGCCGCAGATTCCGGGAACGACGATCGGGTGAAGGACGCCGACTGATGGGTAACGCGTGATGGAAATGACTCCCACCAAGACCCTGCAGCTGTTTGCCGGCTCGGGAAACCCCGAGTTGTCCAACGAGATCGCGCAGAACATGGGCATCGAACTCGGCGATGTGAAGCTGTCCCGCTTCGCGAACGGTGAGCTCTACTGCCGGCTCGGCGAGAACGTGCGCGGGGCCGACGTGTTCGTGCTCCAGGGCCACTGCGACCCGATCAACGACCACATCATGGAGCAGCTGATCATGATCGACGCGTTGAAGCGCGCTTCGGCTCGGCGTATCACTGCAGTCTGTCCCTTCTACGGCTACGCCCGACAAGACCGCAAAGCCGAGGGTCGTGAGCCGATCACCGCGCGCCTGCTCGCCGA
>JANLTQ010000441.1:0-7817 GCA_031363005.1 Acidimicrobiia bacterium
CTTCGCGGTCCCGCGCGTGTGGGAGAAGATCCACGCCGGGGTGATGGCGATGGCCGGTGCGGATCCGGAACGCAAGGCGCAACTCGAGGCCGCGCTGGCCGTCGGCCTGCAGGCCGCCGACTATCGCGCGCGGGGTGAAGAACTTCCCGAAGCGCTCGTCGAACCGTTCGCCCGCGCGGATGGTGCGCTCAGTGCTGTGCGTGAGGCGCTCGGACTCGACCAGTGCATCAGCGCGATCAGCGGTGCGGCGCCCATCGCGGTCGAGATTTTCGACTTCTTCCGTGGGCTCGGCATCCCGTTGTCCGAGGTGTACGGAATGAGTGAGACCTGTGGCCTGATGACCTGGGATCCGTTCGCGGTGCGGGCGGGAACCGTCGGCCGTGCGGTCCCCGGTGCGGAGGTTCAACTTGCCGAAGACGGTGAGGTCATCACTCGCGGCGGCCACGTCTTCCGGGGGTACCTCAACGATCCCGAGAAGACCGCCGAAACCATCGATGCCGACGGCTGGCTGCACTCCGGCGACATCGGAACGCTCGACGCAGACGGGTACCTCAAGATCGTCGATCGCAAGAAAGAGCTCATCATCACTGCGGGTGGGAAGAACGTCTCACCCGCCAACCTCGAATCGGCGCTGAAGGCGCAGCCGCTGATCGGTCAAGCGTGCGTGATCGGCGACCAGCGTCCGTTCATGAGTGCGCTCGTCGTGCTCGACAGCGAGGTCGCGCCGGTGTGGGCGAAGGCGCACGGCATCGAGGCAACCGCGCTCGCCGACCTCGCCGACGAACCCGAGGTGCGGGCCGAGGTAGACCGCGAGGTCGCCGAAGCCATGCACGCGTTCAACAACGCCGAAGCGGTGAAGAAGGTCAGCGTTCTGCATGAGGAATGGATGCCTGACTCCGAAGAGCTCACCCCGACCAGCAAACTCAAACGCCGCGGCATCCACGCCAAATACGCCAAAGAAATCGAGGCCCTGTATAGGGGTTAGTACCCGACCGCGGCTCGGTGATTCCCGAGCCCGCAGCGAAGCGGAGGGCGCAACCGCGAGGTAGGAAGCCCACGAAGACCGCGCTGGTCCTGGATGGCGACCGGACGAGCAATCAGTCGGTACGAGCAGTCAGTTAGTCAGAGGTGGCGATTTCGAGGCGGTCGCGACCGAGGGCGCGTGCGGTCTCGAGGGCGGAGCCGGCGCGGTCGATGAGTTCGGTGGCGCCCAGAGCGTGGGTTGGGTAACAAGCGATGCCGGCAGACACCGTGATCGTCTCGGCGCCGCTCTCGTGATGCAGCGTGCCCCGAATCCGTTCCGCGGCCCAGACTGCGCCGGCTTCCGCGGTGTCCTCGAGGATCGCCGCTGCCATGGTGGCGCCGACCCGACACGCGGCGTCGGACTCCCTGAGTGTCTTGATCATCGTGTTGCCGAGCGCGCCGAGGGCGCGATCACACGCGGGCCCGTCATTGCGGTCGAGGCCGTCGACGTCGAAGATGACGATCGCAATTGGCTGCAAGTGGCGCCGAGCCGCGGCGACCCGCTGTTGCACGAGCACGCTGAAGAATTGCTGGTCGAGTAGTCCGGACACGCTGTCCATCGCGGTCTCCATGTCCATCGAAGGGGCGAGAGCAAGAGATTGATCGGGGGTGGAATCGCCGCCGAAGATTGCAGTGAGCGAATCCAGTTCCTTCCGGTACCGGTCCCGTTCCGCCGCGGAAGCAATCGCAACCTGAGCGTCCCGCTGCATTCGGGCGCCGATTGCGGCACCGAAGATGGCTGCGGTGAAACCGCTGAGTCCGGCGATGACGCCGAGCTGGGTGAGGTCCAGCGCATTGCCGACGACGCCCAACGTCAGCGAGACGAATCCGGCCGCGAGGCAGCCGACGAGATACCGATCTTTCACACTTGGTGCATCGGCGCGTGGGCGCTGCTAGTGGAGGGTTTTTGTCCGCTCTCGGCGATAGTCAGCCGCGAGTTCGGCGACGTCACTCATGATCGCGGCCAACTCGTAGTTCTTGGGTGTGTAGATCCGGGCGATTCCGGCCGCTTCGAGGCTTCGGGCGTCGGCGGGAGGAATGATCCCGCCCACGACGACCGGGGCCTGCACATCTGCCTCGCGGAGAAGGCGCAGCGTTTCAGGGACCAGTTGGAGATGAGATCCCGAGAGGATCGACAACCCGATCACGTCCACGTCCTCGTCGCGTGCGGCGGCGGCGATCTGCTCCGGCGTCAGCCGGATGCCTTGGTAGACAACCTCCATACCGGCATCTCGTGCGGCGACGGCGATCTGTTCGGCGCCGTTGGAATGGCCGTCGAGTCCGGGTTTTCCCACGAGCATCCGGAGTGGGCCACCGAGTTCTTCGGCCAGCGCTTGGACCCGGCGACGAACCTCGAGCATTCCTACGCCGACGGACGCGGCAACGCCCGACACGCCGGTCGGCGCCCGGTACTCACCGAAGACCTCGCGCAAAGCACCCGCCCATTCGCCAACAGTCCCACCCGCACGAGCGAGGGTGATGGTGGCTTCCATGAGGTTCTCGTCCGTCGCGGCGACGGCACGCACGTGGTCGAGCGCGTGCGTCACGGCCGCATCATCGCGAGCGGCCCGCCACTGCGAGAGCGACGCGATTTGCTCGCGCTCGGCCTCGGGATCGAGTTGCAGGATGTGGCTCGCGTCTTCGCCGGTCAGCGGAGACACTTCGGTCTCGGTGAAACAGTTCACGCCGACGACCTTGCGGGTCCCGGCTTCGATCGCGCGGACCCGCTCGGCGTTGGATTGGACCAGGCGCGCCTTCACGTCGTCGATCATGGCGAACGCGCCGCCGCCGTCGAGTACCCAGTTGAGTTCGTCCGTGGCCTCGGCGACCAACTCCGCGACCTTGCGTTCGACGACCTTGGAACCTTCGAAGAGGTCTTCGTACTCCAAGAGGTCGGACTCGTACGCGAGCACCTGCTGCATCCGCAACGACCACTGCTGATCCCACGGCCGGGGTAATCCCAGTGCTTCGTTCCAACACGGCAGCTGAATGGCCCGTGCCCGCGCGTCACGCGAGAGCGTGACCCCCAACATCTCGAGCACGATGCGCTGCACATTGTTCTCGGGCTGAGCTTCGGTCAGGCCGAGGGAGTTGACTTGCACGCCGTAACGAAAGCGGCGCAGCTTCTCGTCGGTCACGCCGTACCGCTCGAGGCAGATGCGATCCCACATCTGGGTGAAGGCGCGCATCTTGCACATCTCTTCGACGAAGCGCGTGGTGACGTCGATGAAGAACGAGATGCGGCCGACGACCTCCGGAAACTCCTCCGCGCTGACCTGGCCGGAATCGCGTACGGCGTCGAGCACGCCGATCGCGGTGGCCAAGCCGTACGCCAGTTCCTGCACGGAGGTCGCGCCCGCCTCTTGGAGGTGATACGGGCAGACGTTGATCGGATTCCACTTCGGGATTTCGCGCACGGTGTAGGTGATGAGGTCGACGGTGAGCCGCCGGCTCGGCTCGGGCCCGAAGATGAACGTCCCGCGGGAGAGGTACTCCTTCACGATGTCGTTCTGACTGGTGCCCGACAGTTGGTCGCGCGGCACGCCCTGTTCGTCAGCGAGCGCCACGTACATCGCGATCAACCACATGGCGGTGGCGTTGATGGTCATCGAGGTGTTCATCTCGCCGAGCGGGATGCCCTCGAAGAGCATGCGCATCTCGCCGAGGTGCGGAACCGGTACCCCGACCTTGCCGACCTCGCCGTGCGCGAGCACGTGGTCAGGGTCGTACCCGGTCTGGGTCGGGAGATCGAAGGCAACCGAGAGTCCGGTCTGACCTTTCGCCAGATTGGACCGGTACAACTCGTTCGACGCCCGCGCCGACGAGTGCCCCGAGTACGTCCGGATCATCCACGGCCGATCTGTCATTTTTGCCCGTTCGGCTTCGTTTGCGAGGCATCGAAACAGTCGAGCCGGTTGTGGGCAGGGACGCCTACCGGGCTGCTCGCCTCCGCTGCGCTGCGGCTCGGGTTGGGTGCGCTCGTGCCTCGCTGCGGCTCGGGGTCGGTCGGGCGTGTTGTGCCGCTCCACTGCTCGTTCATGTCGTCCTACTTGCGATAGTCGAAGAAGCCGATCTTGGACTTGCGGCCGTAGCGCTCGGCGCTGACCATGCGGCGCAGGAGCGGGGCGGGCGCGTAGTTCGGGTCCTTGAACTCTTCGTACAGCGCTTCGAGGATGGCGAGGCTCGTGTCGAGGCCGACGAGGTCGAGCAGCGCCAACGGTCCCATCGGGAAGTTGCAGCCACCCTGCATGGCGGAGTCGATGTCTTCCTTCGTGGCAACGCCGGCGTCGTACAACTTCACCGCGTTGTTCAAGTACGGGAACAGCAGCGCGTTGACGATGAACCCAGCCTGGTCCTTGACCTCCACCGGGTTCTTGCCGCAAGACTCGGCGAAGGCGCGAACCGTCTCCATGGTTTCGTCGCTGGTGGTGAGACAGCGGACGAGTTCGACGAGCGGCATCATCGGTGCCGGGTTGAAGAAGTGGACGCCGCACACGAGTTCCGGTCGACCGGTCTCCATCGCCATTTCGATCACCGGCAGCGTCGAGGTGTTCGTCGCGAGGATCGCGCCGTCCTTGACGATGCGGTCGAGCTCACTGAACAGGTGCTTCTTGGTGGGGAGGTCTTCGACGATCGACTCGATGACGAGGTCACAGTCGCTCAGTGCGCCAAGGTCGGTGACCGCACTGACCCGGCCGAGCACGGCGGTGCGCTCGCCGTCTTCGAGCTTGCCCCGCTCGACCTGCTTCGCAAGGGACTTCTCGAGACCGGCGATCATCGCATCGGCCGTCGTCTGCGACCGGCTGCGGAGCACGACTTCGGATCCGGCTTTGGAGGCGACCTCGGCGATGCCGCTGCCCATGATCCCTGATCCGACGATTCCGACGCGCTTGGTCATCTGAGTGCAACTCCCCATGAGAAAGCGGCGAGGCTAGTAACCCACCCGTCCATTTCGCCAAGAGAGGGTGGCGTTAGTGTCGCCGGGATGCCGAACCGATCGAATCCCAAAGGCACGCTTGCGCTCATCGGCGGGGGTGAATGGGGCGAGCACCACCAGACCTTGGACCGTCGCCTACTCGAGATCAGTGACACCAAGCGCGTGGTAGTGATCCCGGCCGCGGCCTCCTACGAACACCCCGAAGCCGTGGCGGAGACCGCCAACACCCACTTCTCGCACCTCGGCGTCACCACCACGACGCTGCCGGTCCTCAATCGGCGCGATGCCCAGGATCCCGCCAATGCCGAGGCGGTCAAGGGCGCCAGGTTCATCTACATCACCGACGGTTCGCCGATGCACCTGCGATCGGTGCTGAAGGGATCCGCGCTCTACGAGGCTCTGCTCGAGGCGTACCGCGGGGGAGCGGTCGTTGCGGCCTCCGGTGCGGGGGCGACCGTCCTGTGCGACCCGATGGTGGATCCTCGCGGCGGCGCGTACACCGTCGGTCTCGGATTCGTAGAGAACCTGGCGGTGTTCCCGGACCACGCGGCCGCGCCGAGCCATCTGCTCCAGCGCTCGATCGAACTAAGGCCGGCCGACGCGATCCTCGTCGGGGTCGACACCGAGACTGCGTTGGTGCGCGAACCCGGTGCCAAGTGGTCCGTGGCCGGGGCCGGTCAGGTCACGATCTACGCCGGTGGCACGCCCACGACGCACGCGGCCGGCGCCACCGACATCACCCTCCCGTAACCGACCGCCGCTGACGAGCCTCGCGTCAGCCGACGCGAGGCCCCGGCGCTACGGCTTCGACGAGGTCGTGGTGGACGGCGGTGCGGTCGTGGTGCTCGGCGCGGCAGTCGTGGAGCTTGACGCCGGTGCCGTGGTCGAGGTGCTGGCCGGCGCGGTGGTTGCCGACGTCGTCGAACTCACCGGTGCGGCAGTCGTCGTGGTGGAGGCGATCGGCGTCTTGGTGACCGAGACGCGGATGCGCTTGATGATGACCTTGGTCGCCGGCGTTTCGGTGCCGGGCTTGACCGCTAGCTTCTCGATTTTCTGCGCGACATCGATTCCCGAAGTCACGGTCCCGAAGCGTGCGTAGTCGTTGGGGAGTGTGGCGCCCTTGGAGCCGGTGACGACGAAGAACTGGGCGTCGAAGGTACCGGCCGGGTCACTGCCGGTCTTGGCCGCCGCGAGGCTCCCGACGGGATAGTGGTCGGTCGGGACTTCGCCGACGACCGAGTGGCCCTCTCCGCCTTGTTGGTCACACGTCGGCGAGCCACCCTGGATAACGAAGTCCGGCGAGAGCCGGTCGAAGCAGAGTCCGTCGTAGTAGTGCTTGTCGGCCAACTCGACGAACCGCTTCGTGGCCTTGGGTGCTTGTTTGGCGTCGAGGGCGGCGACGATGGTGCCTTCGCTCGTCTCGATCGTCGCCGTGTAACTCTTGTTCTTGTCGAAGGCCCTGGTGGACTTCTTGTCGTCACCGTTCACGGCGCTGATGATGATCGCGAGGATGACGACTGGCACCAGCAGGAACAGCACGCGGCGCGCCGCCTTCATCCGCCGGTCCCGCTTCATCATCCGCTCGCGCTCGATGCGTGCGCGCTCGCGGTTTTCCTTCTGACGTTCTCGCTTGGTGGTCTTGGACACGGCGGCGGAGTCTAGGAGGTGTCGGTCAGGGGGTAGCGACGGGCGTCACGTACGCCCGGCACGGCTGGGAACGAATCGACGGGCACGGCGCCGCGTCGGTTCCGAGGTCCGGACCCGAAACCACCGGGAGCACGAGCCGCGACGGATGCGCCGGGTCGTGGGCAACGATGTTCTTCACGGCCCCTCCGGTCGGGTCGGTTGCGAAGGCCCACTCGGGGCGGTCGCCACCGGGCGCTTGGATGGTCAGGCGGATGCGACTCCCGGCGCGGAACTGATGGGCGAACGGGAAGATCGCAACGCGCGCCGGCACCAGCGTTCCCACGGGCAACGGCGCCATGTCCTGCACCTCGTCCGAGTGGAAGGGGTTGAGCGGTGTCGACCGCGCGTCGTCGAGCTTGCGGTGGCTCAGCTTGAGCCACCCGTTCTGCACGTACCGCTCCTGACCGTTCGGCAGGATTTCCGAGAGCGTGACCTGCACGTCGTTGTCCGTGGCGGTCGAGGAGATCCAGAGATCCACGCTTCCAGTTCCGGCCATCGAGATGGTGCGCTTCAACGGGTTGGTGGCGTACGAGAGCGACGCTCCGTTCACGACCGGCTGCCAGTCATACGTGGGGGTGGCTGCCCAGATGTTGCCGCCGTTGAAGTTCTTCCGCGGCCGCAAGGACGGGTCGGGCCGGTAGGAGTCCGAGGCCTCACCGTTCTCGGCGTTGCGAGAGGTGAGCCGACCGTAGGAACGCAGACTCCATGCCTGGGCCTTGGTCCCTGGAACCGGCCATGCCGCGAACCGAGACTGACCGCGGGGCATCAAGGCACCTGGCGCCAGCCCTGGCGCGTTCCCGGTCTCCCAGAGAATCTGGATCCGTGGTTCGGCTTCGTACGCAGCACGCGCTTGGTCGTAGGTCTTGCCTGGGAACCGGTCGGGCGGAACGTTGAGTCCGCTGATGCCCGTGATCGTGCTCCACAACACCGGGGCGAATCCCCGCATCGCAGCAGAGACCGCAGGCGCTCGACGTCCGACATAGAGATCGAGGAACTCACTGGTGGCCAGGAGCGCCGTCGGGTCGAGCGACTCGGTATGCACTCCGTTCTGACCGAGGGCACGGACGTAGGTGTGCGAGTCGAATCGGCTCAGCATGTTGGCCCAGTGGCCACCGGTCTGCTCGTCCTGCCAGGCGCCGATGAGCAGCACCTTCGCGGTGATCTGGTCGGC
>JANLTQ010000099.1:0-5986 GCA_031363005.1 Acidimicrobiia bacterium
CCCACCGACGATCGCGACCGCAACGTCGATGGCGTTGTTCCAGGCCTGACCGATGGTGCTGCGACTCGCTTCTCGGGGCCCAGGCGCAACCCCCGCGGCGTGCAGGGTTGCCGCGACCGTCGCGAGCGACGTCTGGTTGTCCAGCAGGTTGCGTTGACCGGTGAGTTGCTCGATCTCGCCACGAACTTGGGAGAGCTGCTGCTGAACCGTGATGGTGTCAGCGATCGAACGCGCTTGGCGCATGAGGTCCTGGAGAACTCCCTCCTGAGCGGTGAGGTTGCGGATCCGGGCTTCGAGGTCGCTGAACGCAGCGCTGACATCGTCGCCGCGCTCCGAGATACCCGTTCGCTTCCCCAAGCCGGACAGGCGCGCCACGGCTTCGTCGAACCGGGCGACGGGAACGCGCATCGTGACCGACCCGAGCCCCCGGGACTGGTCGCTCTGCTCGACGTAGCCACCGAGGAATCCGGCGAGCGCCTGCGCTTTCGCGAACTGATCACCGAGATGCTTGGCACCGACTCGGACGTCGATCGTGGCGTGCTTGACCACCCGGTCGGATGCGACCGGCCCGGGAGACGCGCTGGGCGCAACTGCGTCCGGCATCCGCAGCGACTCGGTCCGCGATCGTTCGGCGGTGTTTCCCGCGGCGCTGGCACCTCCGCCGGCGTTTTGCAACCCGGTGGCAAGGTCCGACGTCGTCCCCTGCTTGGCCGTCGGCACCGTACCGTTCGTCGCCGCGCTCATTTTCGCCCCGCGTTCGGTGCCGGGGGACCGCCCCGTCGAGAACACCGCCACCAGCGCGCCCAGCCCCAGCAGTGCCACGATTCCGATTCCGATCCACCGTCGCATGATGGCCTCCTTGGTCAAGCAGTTGGACGCACGTACGCGCCGATTGGTTCCCGTGCGCGAACATCCGCCCGTGCGATTGATCCTGGCCCGCTGTTCGGTGACGTATGAAGGCCGTCTCGCGGCCCGGCTCGCCGAGGCCACGCGTCTGATCGTGTTGAAGGCCGACGGCTCGCTCGCCATCCATTCGGATTCGCGCGCGTACAAGCCGCTGAACTGGATGAGCCCTCCCTGCACCATCCGAGTGACTGACACCGCGATCACCGCGGAGAGTCCGAAGGGCGAGCGACTCGTGGTGGAGTTGCTGGAAATCTTTCACGACCACGCCATGGAACTCGGTGACGATCCCGGCCTCGAGAAAGACGGCGACGAAGCCGAGCTGCAGGCGCTGATCGAGATGCGAGTGCAAGCACTGCGCGACGATCTCACCCTGGTCCGGCGCGAGTACCCCACCGACATCGGGCCGATCGACTTTCTGTGTCGCGATGCCGACGGGCGGGCCGTCGCCATCGAGGTGAAGCGCATCGGCGAAATCGCGGGGGTCGACCAACTGATTCGCTACCAGGAGCGGCTCGACCTCGACACGCGACTCGCGCCGACGCGCGGCATGTTCGTGGCGACCCGCATCAAACCTCAGGCGCGGGTCTACGCCGAGAGTCGCAACATCGAATGTGTGGAGATCGACCTCGATGATCTGCGCACCCACGACACTCCCCGCCTCCGACTGTTCTGACCAGGAGTCCTCATGCCCCACCCCCGTTCCGAGATAGAAGCCACCCTCGACCGTTACCAAGACCTGCGCCGGCGCATCGACGCCGGTGAGGAGAAGGGTTGGGGTGGCATCGCCGAGTTCTTCACCGACGATTGTGTCTACATCGATCCGGCGTGGGGTCGCGTCGAGGGGATCGCGGAGTTGCGCGGCTTTCTCGACGAGTCGATGCGAGGACTCGAGGATTGGACGTTCCCGGTGGAGTTCATCGCCATCGAAGGCGACCAGGTGGTGATCAAGTGGACCCAGATCACCCCGCCCGGACCCGACGGCAACCGCTTCCGCCAGTCCGGGTATTCGACCCTGCTCTACGCCGGAGACGGAAAGTTCTCCTACGAGGAGGACCTGCTCAACATGGCGCACGTGAACGAGGACCTGCGCGCCGCCAAGTGGCGCCCCGCGCCCGGCTTTGTCATGCCCCCCGCCACCCCCAACCGCGACTGGTCCCGCCCCAGCTGAGACCCCTACAGATTTATGGTGTGGCTGAGGCGCTTCAATCGCGCTTCGGAGCCGGAGTCTTGGACCGTCTTGGTCGGCTCGCGAGACAACCGTCCGGGCGTCTCAGGAATTGGGAGCCATGTTGGCGAACTTGACGATGTGGTCCAGGAACGCGAGGCGAGTCACGCCGGTGGGGCCGTTCCGGTGTTTGCCGATGATGACTTCGGCGACGCCGCGCTGATCGGAGTCGGGGTTGTAGACGTCGTCCCGGTAGAGGAAGAGCACAACGTCCGCGTCCTGCTCGATCGATCCCGATTCACGCAGGTCGGCGAGCATCGGGCGCTTGTCCTGGCGGTACTCGAGTTGGCGGTTCAGCTGGCTGCCGACGACGACCGGACACTCCAACTCACGGGCCAAGATCTTCAACCCGCGTGAGAGTTCGGAGACCTCGACCTGGCGGTTCTCCGCCCGCCGCGGCGAGCTCATCAGCTGGAGGTAGTCCACGACGACCATGCCGAGGTCGCCGTATCGGGCCTTGATCCGCCGCGCCTTCGCGCGCATCTCCATCACCGTGCAGTGCGCGTTGTCGTCGATGAACAGTGGTGCTTCTCCGAGGTGGCTGATCGCCGGGTTGAGTCGGCTCCAGTCACCGTCGGTCAGGTTGCCGGTCTGGAGCTTCCGCGCATCCACCCGAGCTTCGGAGGACAACATGCGCTTGGTGAGTTCGACCGCACCCATCTCCATCGAGAAGAACAGCACCGGACGCCGACTCTCCATGGCCACATTCGCCGCCGCGCCCAACATGAACGCGGTCTTGCCGGCACCCGGACGAGCGGCCACGATGACGAGCGTCGACGGTTGGAGCCCGAGCAGATGCTTGTCCAAGTCCGTGTAACCGGTGGGAACTCCGGTGATACCGCCCGCCTCACCGTAGAGATGCTCGAGCTGATCGACGGTCTCGGTCACCGAGTCGAAGAGCTTGACCAACGAGTCCGAGATCCGTTTCTCCGCGACCTCGAAGACCATGGCCTCGGCGCGGTCGACCGTTTCGGTGACATCGTCGGGCTGCCCGTAGGCGCTCTCGGCGATCTCGCCCGAGACGGTGATCAGGCGGCGGAGGAGCGCGAGGTCGGCGACGATGCGCGCGTAATGACCGGCGTTGGCCGATGCGGGTGTGGCGGCTTGGAGTTGGAGCAGCAGTCCCTTGCCACCGAGTGGCTCCAACAGGTTGGAACGGCGCAACTCCTCGGCAACGGTGACCGGGTCGACCGGCTCCCCTTGCTCGTACAGCGACCAGACCGCGTCGAAGACATGCCCATGCGCCGGCTTGTAGAAGTCGCTGGCATCCACGCGCGCCTCGACGGCTGCGGTGATCGCATCTCGAGAGATCAACATGGCGCCGAGAAGCGACTCCTCGGCCTCGAGGTTGTGCGGCGGGATCCGACCGCTCGATGGTGCCGAGCGAACCGCAACCTCACTGATTTGAACCACGCGAACCCTTCTTCACCCCCGTTGGAACCCCAGACATCCTCACACCGATGCCCTGTGGGTTGGAAGTGGACAACCTCGGGAATCCTTGTGAATTACCTGGGGACAGCGGGCTGATCTATCCACAGGGTTGTGGATGACCAGTGTGCGTCGGGGGTGTGACCACGCGCGACGAAACCGACATTCCGTACGAACTTTGCCTGGCGAACGATGGCGAACTCAGGTGCTGGCGACGACCTCGACCATGACCGCGACCTGGACCGAGCTGTGGAGATTGACCCCAACTTCGGCCGGCCCCAGTGCCTTGATGGGCTCTTCGAGTGTGACCTTGCGGCGATCGAGATCGACACCGGTGGTGGCGTGGATCGCGGCCGCGACGTCAGCGGCGGTCACGGACCCGAACAGCTTGCCGCCCTCGCCCGCGCGGGCGTGAACGATCACGGGAACCGAGGCCAGGCGAGCAGCCAATGCTTGAGCGGCCTCGCGTTCACGGGTATCGCGAACGTCTCGGCTCCGCCGCATGGCAACGGCCTGCTTCTCGGCACCCTTGCTCGCGAACATCGCGAGCCCACGCGGCACGAGATAGTTCCGCGCGTACCCGGGGGCGACCTCGAGGAGGTCGCCTTTCTTGCCCAACGTGTCGACGTCGGCGCGGAGGACGATTTTCATGCTTCGCTCGTTTCTGCACTCTCGGTCACGACCGCACCGACGTTCTCGGTGTCGCCCGCATCGAGCGTGACGCCCTCGGGCAACTCGACATCGCCATCGCCCGCGGTGGGCGGTGGCGCATCCGGGGTCGGCATCGGGGCGGTCGGGTCCAGACGGTCACGGTCACGACGGCCGCTCCGGCTGCGCTGGGTGACCTGGCGAACGCTGTAGGGCAGCAAGGCCATCTCACGCGCGATCCGAATCGCCTTGGCAATCTCGCGCTGCTGCTGGGCGTTGTTGCCGGTGACGCGCCGAGCGCGAATCTTGGCGCGCTCGGACATGAACCGCCGGAGCAGGTTGACGTCCTTGTAGTCCACCCAATCGATCTTGTCCTGGGTGAGGATCGACACCTTCTTCTTCTGGACCCGCCGCTTGTCGTTAGCGGGGCCCTTCCGGCGCGGTTGTTCGCGGTCTCGTGCCATGTCTGTCTGGGTCCTCTCGCCCTAGAAGGGCTCTTCGTCGAATCCGTAGTCGCCGCCACCCGACGGCGCACCGGGCGCACTGGGCGCGCTGTTCCCGCCCGCCGGCGAACCACCTGAGCGGCCGCCACCAAAGTCGCCGCCGCCGCCCGCAGGGGCGCCACCGCCACCACGGCGCTCGGAGCGCTTGATCTCAGCCGTCGCCCAACGCAGGCTGGGACCGATCTCGTCGGCAACGACCTCGACCACGCTGCGCTTCTCACCCTGCTCGTTTTCCCAGGAGCGCTGCTCGAGCCGACCGTTGACGATCACTCGTGTGCCCTTGGTGAGGGTGTCGCTGATGTTCTCGGCCATGTCGCCCCAGGCCACGATGTTGAAGAAGCTTGTGCGCTCTTCCCACTCGTTGGTCTGCTTGTTCTGCCAGCGCCGACTCACGGCCATGCCCAACTTGGCGTTGGCTTGGCCCGAAGCGGTGTAGCGAATCTCGGGGTCCCGAGTCAGGTTTCCCACAATGGTGATGCTGTTATCTGCCATGGTCGTGCCTTTCTGTGTCGCTCGTGCGACGGTCAGTGATCGAGTGTGCGATGTCGACCGGCCGCGAGCGTGCTCCTCGGGTCAGTCGTCGTCCGGGTCTGCGCCGGCTGCGAGGGTCGCAGCGTCCACGAGATCCGGCGTTCCACCGAGCTTGCCGTAGACCTGCTCGGGAATCCGAAGGACCTTGTGACGGATGACATCGTCAGAAAGGGAGAGCGACCGGGCCAACTCGTCCATCGCCGCAGGCTCGGCCTTCGCCTGGAGGACGACGTAGAAGCCTTCCCAGCGGTGCTTGACCTCGTACGCGAGGCGGCGCTTCCCCCACCAGTCGATCGGGCCGCGAGTTGCACCCTTGGACTCGATCAGCTTGAGCGACGATTCGACGGCGGACCGGATGGTCTCCTCTTCCAGGTCCGCATCAAAAATAACCATGACCTCGTACGGCCTCATTGGCCAATACCTCCTTCGGACCGCAGCCGCAGAACGGCGACGGGCCCCCGAGTTCGACGCTGTGCGGAAATCCCGCACATGCCGCCAAGGGGCAGGGTGGACACGTCAAGAGGCAGGGACGAACCCACGCCTCCGTCATGAAGCGGGCGACGCTACCAGAGCGGCTCCCGACGGACCTATCGAGGAAGACCCTATCCGGAGGGTGCGACCATCACTTCTGGCCGTCCGGCTTCAGCCGGACCTGGGGAGTGAGACTCCGGTTGTTCTAATCCAGGACGCCTCCCGGCCTGCTCGCTCCGTCATCTCTGCTCGTCCGGTCGCCGATCAAGGGACC
>JANLTQ010000130.1:0-2972 GCA_031363005.1 Acidimicrobiia bacterium
GGCGCGGCGAGCTTGCTCACGCAGATGCGCAGCCCAGAACTCGCCGTACCGCCAGGACGCCCACCGAGTCGTCTTCAGCATCTCCATCTGCTCGGCGTCGAGATCGTCGATCGCGTCGAGGTGCACGGGTGTGGTCGTGGCCATGGTCTCGAGTGTCTCGCCGATCGCGGCCGCGAGCGCGACCCGCTCGTCGATGGCCTCGATCATCTTCAGGTCGGTGCCGTGGAGGTGGACCACCAACGGCACGTGCGGCCACTCCTGGCGCACCGCGTCGAGCTGGGGTGTGAGGTGATGGAGGTGGAAGACGTCGGTCCGATCCGCACCCGCGGCGCGTAGCGGAGCCAGCCACGCGTTCGACAGGTACGCAGCACGTTCCGGCGGTATAGATGCGAACACCACGTCCGGCACCCCGGCGCGGTCCTCGTACGAAGGTTGCATGGGTGGCGAAGCCGCGATCGGATCCCCGCCCGCGGCGAACGCATCGCGCGCCGCCGTGTAATCGAGCGCATGGACGTCGAGCCCGGCGAAGAACGTGGCCGCGTTCGTCTCCTCACCTGGTGCACCCAGCGAACCGGACGCGAGCGGCACCCGCCAACCGGCCTGGGTCAGGGCCGGGCTCAGGTATCGCACCACGAAGGCAGATCCGCCGCGGGGGTAGAACAGCAGGCCCATGATCACTCGGCGCTGGGTCACGAGCGGCCGGCTTCGTCAGTGGCGCGTGAGCAGCTCACACGCCGATCATTTCCACTCGATTGAGCACGACGCTCGACCTCTCCGATGCGCAGCGACACGACGACGTCGCCGGATTGGGAGCCTGGTGGCCGCGTCTCTCGGGTCGGGCCTACCCGCCCCGAAGGCGTTTCAAGCCTCGGCTCGGTGCGACGGTCCGGTCATTCAAGTTTCGCGTGCCCGGATGCCGAACCAACTGGTGGTCGGAAATCACCGGTGAGCGGACGTCGCGCGGAGCGACGCAAGGAGTCTCGGGAATGCTCGGTCACAACAAATCGATCTGCGCGCGTGCCCTGATCGCCACCGGAGTGTGCGCGGCGGTGTCCCTGCTCGGTCTCGGGGCGGGGGCTGGTGCGCTGGGCCGGGAGTCCGTGCGCGCCACGTCGATCACTCGCGCCGCCATCCCCGCGCCCCGCGCAATCACGCCTGGCACCAGTGGATCGTTCACCTTCGCCGGATACGCGCCGCTCAGCGACCGGCCGGTGAAGGTCTGGTATGCCGCGCCCGCCGGCGACCTGACCAACGCGCGCATCATCGTGGTGATGCACGGTCAATCTCGGAGAGCCGAGGCGTACCGAGACCGGTGGACGGCCGAGGCACGCAACGCCGGAGCAATCCTCATCGTGCCCGAGTTCTCGGACGCGCTCTATCCCGGAACGAACGCCTACAACCTCGGCAATGTTGGCCGAGAGCCACAGAGCCGGTGGAGCTATTCGATCATCGAACCACTCTTCGACTTCGTGCGCGCGGACACCGGAAACCGCACAACTCACTACCTCCTGTACGGGCATTCGGCCGGCGCACAGTTCGTCCACCGTTTCCTGTTCCTCGTTCCCGACAACCGCGTCGCCCGTGCAGTGGTGGCGAACGCCGGTTGGTACACAGCACCGGAGACCAACATCATCTTCCCGTACGGACTGCGCAACAGTCTCGTGACGGCCACTGCGCTGCGCGCGGCGCTCGGGTCTCGGATCACCGTGCTCCTTGGCGAGAACGACACCGACCCCGCCGACCCCGACCTCCGGCATACCGCCGGCTCGGACCGGCAGGGACTCCATCGCCTCGCCCGCGGGCAGTTCTTCTACCGGGCCGGATTGCGAACCGCCCGGCTGCTCGGACTGCCGTTCGGCTGGACTCTGGTGACCGTGCCCGGAGCCGCACATTCGAATGGCGCCATGGTGCCGGCCGCGGCGCAAGCGCTGTTCAGGTGACCGTCCTCAGCCGGGACTGACGACGGCTCCCCACGGAACGAGCTTGAAGTTCTGGTTCCCGGCGTCGTTGCTCTTGTCCTGCGCAACGAAGAGACCAGAAGGAAACAGGGGTCCGAGGTTCGCCGTGGTGACGTCAATGCCGTCGCTGTCCTCGGCGCCGTCGATGAGTCCCCCACGAACATCGAACCGCCGCATGAAGACGTTCGCTCCGCTGCGCTCGTAGACGGAGTAGGAGTTGTTCCCCTCACTCGATGCGATCAGCTGACCGACGCCGCCATTCCCGTAGGCGATGGCGAGACCCTCTACATCGGGCGTCAGGTGCCCGGTCGAACCGATCGCATCGACGCTGACGCGCGCATCGGTCGAGGTCGGCTCGGCTCCGTAGCGCCAGATTCCCGTCTTCTTCTCACCGATATAGACGCGGGCGAGTTCGTCGTCGGCCACACACGCTCCGAGTTGCTGTCCGGGCGACACGCTGAGATCACGTACCTTGCGACCGTCGACGCGTCCGTTGGCATCGAACAGCTCCCACTGCTCGACGGTTCCCTCCGAACTCGTCACGAAGTACGAGAACGCATCGGATTTTTGGCTGTGGTACATGCAGGATCCGAAGGTGACGGCGGTGGGTTGAATCGGACGCGCGGCCACGTTCTCGAGCAGTCGCGAGATCGGGTTGAGCACGTAGATGGCGATCGTGTTGTTCTTGCGGTTCCCTGCCGTTACCAGCGTGACGCGAGCACCGCCGAGGGGGAACCCGCCGCGGAGGTCGACGTTGTGCAACTCACCGTCGGGGAGGTACTGCAGCATCGTTCCGGCGAGGTCGTAGACGCCGATCCCGTGGGTATCGGTGCCGATGATCACACTTCGCGTCGGATCTATCGGGTCGACCCAGATGGCCACATCCTCTGAGGAATCGCCCGCTCGCAAGATCGGGAACGTCTCGGCCGTGGCTGCGACGGTGCGCGTGAGCGGATCACTGGCCGCTCGGCCCCCCGGGAGGGTGCTGGCCGTCGTCGGCGAGTTGAGCCCGGT
>JANLTQ010000131.1:0-5553 GCA_031363005.1 Acidimicrobiia bacterium
TCCCCCGGGTCGCACCGGATCTCGGAGGCGGACCGAGATCCGGCCGGGCCGGGATGTGGTGGTCGTACTGGGTACTCTTCCCGTCTATGGGCCAGCCGATCACGGTGACATCACGGGCGGGATCGTCTCCTGCTGTTCGTCTCTTCGACCTCAACCGGTCGCTCACCGGGATGGAACTCGAGCGGTATTCAACCGTCGAGGAAGCGCAGTCCAAAGGCATGCGCCCGCCGGACGTGCTCGCGAAGCGACTCATCGAAGGCGGCGCGTTGAGCGTCACCATCTACTCCAACGCGGTGACCGTCGAGGCGGCGGCCGACAGCTGGGAGACGTTCGAGCCGAAGGTGAAATACCTCATCGAGCATCTCTTCGAGTACTACGGCGAAGACGCCGGATGGTCCTATGAAGCGCGCGGCCTCGAAGCCCCGCCCGCAGTGTCCTTGGACGTGCCCACCGGCTGATCGAGGCTGAGGGAACACGCGTTGCGGTCTGCGGGTTGAGACCCCGCATGCCGCACACCCCCATGCCGTCCGACGCGGAGGCGTTCACCTTCCTGGCCTCGGACCCACCGCACACCGGCAAGTTGGCAACGGTCCGGCTCGACGGTAGCCCGCACGTTGCACCGGTCTGGTTCGCCGTCGACGGTTTTGCGCTCGTCTTCACGACCAATGAAGACACGCTGAAGGGGCGGGCTATCCGCCGCGACCCGAGGGTGGCGTTGTGTGTCGACGACGAGCGTCCGCCGTTCTCGTTCGTGACCGTGAACGGCGTGGTCGAGGTGAGTGAGGATCCCGCCGACCTGCTTCATTGGGCCACGGTCATCGGCGGCCGGTACATGGGTGGGGAACGGGCGCAGGAGTACGGCGCGCGCAACGGTGTCCCGGGCGAGTTGTTGTGTCGACTGCGCCCGACCCGGATCGTCTCGGCCTTCAACGTCTCGGACTGAGCACCCTTCACGAGCGTTTGGCGTCCGAGGCCGCGGTTTGCGGCGCGAGACGCCGAACGCTCGGGAGAAGTTGGGGGGCGGGGGGCAAGTGGACGATCGAACGTACGTTCGGTAACATCGACGGATGAGCTTCGTGGTGGCGCCCGCTGATGCATCGAGTGTGCCGCGTCGAGATGCCGCGGCACGGGCGCATCTGGCCGCGGTCGGCGCCTCCCGTGCCCCCATGATGTTGGCGCGTGATCGGGCGTTGATCGTGCCCGGTCCGCTGGCCGATGCGGTGCCATCGGTGCAACGCGGCACGGTGATTGCCGCCGGTGGTGAGCCCGGATCCGGGTTGACGAGCGCGGTGTTGAGCATCGCGGCGGCAGCCACTGCCGCGGGTGAGTGGGCGGCGATGGTCGATGACGCCGGCACGCTCGGTGGATTGGCGGCCGCAGAAGCCGGAGTGGACCTCGCACGATTCGCGGTGGTGCGATCGGTGCCGCGTGATCGGTGGGCGACGGTGGTGGCCGCCCTGCTCGACGGTGTGAGTGTGGTACTGGCCGAGATCCCGCGCTCGGTGCGGGTGGGCGATGCGCGCCGGCTTGCAGCGCGGGCGCGCGAACGCAGCGCGGTGTTGGTGGCCTTCGCTCCCGACGCGCGCGCCTGGCCCGTCGAAGCGGCATTGCGGATCCAGACCCAGGGTGGCGTGTGGTCGGGGATCGGCGAGGGTGACGGTGTGCTGGCCGGGCGCGCGCCGGTGGTGGAGGTAACTGCGCGGGGCCGGTCGACGATGGTGCCGATGCGCGCGTCGCTCGAACTCGCGGGGTGACCGTGGCGGTCCGCACGTTGTGTTTGTGGTGTCCGGATTGGCCGGTGGTGGCAGCGCGCCGATCCGGAATCGCGCCGATGGACGGCCCGGTGGCGGTGTTGGACCATCACCGGGTGCTGGCCGCGTCCGCGGAGGCGCGTCACGCGGGAGTGCGAACTGGGAATCGTCGGCGAGAAGCCGAGGCATCGTGTCCGGAGATCACCATCCTCGATGTCGACCCCGCGGATGAGGCGCGGGTCTTCGAGCCCGTTGCGCGCGCGGTCGAATCGATCACGCCGCGCGTGGTGTTGGACCGGCCCGGCGTGTTGTCTTTCCCGACGCGCGGCCCGTCTCGCTATCACGGTGGCGACGGTGGACTCGCGGATCGGATTCGGGATGCGGTGGGGACGGCCGGCATCGTCGACCTCCGCATCGGGATCGCCGACGGTGGGTTCGCAGCCCGGCTTGCGGCACGCCGGTCGGTGATCGTCCCGGCGGGGGAGACGCCGACGTTTCTGGCCGCGTGGCCGGTCGGCGCGTTGGGCGACGAACCGCTTGCAGACCTGCTCACGCGGTTGGGTCTTCGCACCTTGGGTGCCTTTGCGGAGTTACCCGCGTCGGCGGTGCTCGCGCGGCTCGGCCGCGAGGGACTCTCCGCGCACCGACTCGCGCGCGGTGAGGACGCACATCCGCCCGCGCTCACCACGCCGCCGCCGGACTTCGAGGAGAGCGCCGAGCTGGATCCACCGGCCGATCGGGTGGACGCGGTGGCATTCGTTGCGAAAGGACTTGCGGATCGGCTGTTGGAGCGGTTGGCCGCACGCGGGTTGGCGTGCACGCAGGTGGTGGTGGAGGTGGAGTCCGAGCATGGGGAGCATCTCTCTCGGGCGTGGCGACACGAAGGCGCGTTGACGCCCGGTGCGCTCGCGGAACGGGTGCGGTGGCAGCTCGACGGTTGGCTGACCGAGACCGGCGGATTGAGTGGTGGGCTCACGTTGTTGCGGCTGATCCCCGATCAGGTGATCCCCGCGTCGGGTCGGCAGCTCGGGTTCTGGGGTGGTGACGCAGCCGCATCGGATCGGGCCGAGCGGGTCTTCGCCCGGCTCCAAGGTCTGTTGGGCCCTGAGCACGTAGTGACGGCAGTCCCGCAGGGTGGCCGGACCCCGTCGGAACGGATCCGGTGGGTGCCGTGGGGTGAACCGCGAGAACCTGCGCCGCACGCGCCGATTGGCCCGGTGGCCGGGCCGGTATCGGTGGAGACCCCGCCGTGGCCTGGCACCATTCCCGGTCCGGCTCCCGCGCGCGTACTCGACTCGCCGACCGCCGCCAGCCTGCTCGACGGATCCGGCCGCCCGGTGATGGTGTCCGCTCGTGGTGATCTCTCCGCACCGCCGACTGAGCTGCGGAGTGCGGCCCTCCCAGGCGGCGGAGGTGCGATCACCGCGTTCGCCGGACCGTGGGCGCATGACGTGCGGTGGTGGGACCGTGCGTCGCGATCACGGCGGGTCAGCTGGCACGTGGTGATCGACGAGCAGCTCGCATGTCTCGTGAACGTCGAACGCGGCACCGCGTCCATCACCGCGATCTACGACTAACCCTTCACACTCTGGCGTCACCAGCGCTGATGGGGTCGGCCGCTCCGACGCCAGAGTGTGGGGTGGGGTCAGTGGGTGAGCGGGTTGCGGGCGAGGACTGAGCCGAGCCACTCGGGAGAGAGTGACGCGTACTGCACGACCCGTCGTACGACCTCGGCGTCGTCGGCTTCGGGGTGCACGCCGGGGAACATCACCGCGAACGTTTCTGCGACGGTGGGTGCAGCATCGTCACGGTCGACGAACTCGAGCGGGCCGCTCGTCTCCACGGTGCCGGGGGTGAGCACGCGCACGTACCACCCGGAACGCTTCGTCTCGATCAGGTGTGGACCGACGTCTTTGCGGCCGGAGAACATCGTGAGCTTGAAGCAGGGCGCGCGCGGCTGGCTGATCTGGATTGTGGCCGTGCCCCATCGGAACGTGTCGCCGATCCGTACGTCGGCCTCGCGTGCGCCCGCAACGCTGAGGTTCTCACCGACCGCGCCGGGCGGGAGCTCGAAGCCGTCGGCCTGCCACGCGGCGGCGTGCTCCGACGGGTAGCAATACACCGCCTTCTCGGGACCGCCATGCACCGAGCGGTCGGCCTGATTGTCGCCGGCGAGGTTGATCGTGCTGAGCTCGAGGTTCGGCTCATCGACGAGGAGCTTGTGGATCGCGCTGACCACGGCACCGTTGCGAGTCGTGCCGATAGGAGCGGGTCGGCCGACGAAGGTCTGCATTGCTCGAAGGCTCGGTCCGTTCGGCATGGGGTGAAGTTATCGACTGCGGAGGCGCGTCGGTACGGTGTTCGCATGATTCGAGCTGCGCGCCCCGACGACGTCTCGACGATCGCGGCGCTGATCCGCGAGCTGGCCGAGTACGAGCACCTCGCCCATGAGGTCGTGCTGGACGAGGCCGTGCTGGCCGAGCATCTCTTCGGTGCGCGGCGCTACGCCGAGGTTCTGATCGCTGAGACTGAGGACGAGCAGGCCGTCGGGTTTGCGTTGTTTTTCCACAACTTCTCGACGTTCCTCGGCCGGCCCGGCATCTACCTCGAGGATCTCTTCGTGCGACCCGCTGCGCGCGGCCACGGACTCGGGAAGGCGCTGTTGGTCGAGTTGGCGCGCCTGGCGCGGACGCGCGACTGCGGTCGCATCGAATGGGCGGTGCTGGACTGGAACGAACCGTCGATCGCGTTCTACCGGTCACTCGGCGCCGCGCCGAAGGACGAGTGGGTGCTGTATCGACTCACCGGCGAACCGATGAGCGAACTCGCCGACAATTAGGGGTCTCGCGGCTCGTGGCGCGTCAGCGGACTTCGAAGACCTCGTAGGTGAGTTCCCGACCGTCGGCCGATCCCGCGCCCTTGCCGACGGCTTGGATGCCGTTCAGCCACAGGTACCGCTCGTCGCCGGTGTCGAAGAGTGGTGCGGAGTAGACGGGCATCGCGCCGGTGCCCATCGAGAGGTCGAGCCGCCCGCGGTAGGTCGTGTAGATGAGCGCACCGTCGTCGGTCTCGATGAGTGCCCGCACGTCGACGGTGCCCATGGCGCGACTATCAACGGTGAGCCAGTCTGCGGCGGCGCGTCCCTTGAGGTGTCCGCGCAACCGATCGCCGGTGACGTCGAGTGACTCGACTTCCACGATCACCCGCGTTCCCGACGGCGTGTCCGGGAGGATGAACGGCTCCGACAGTTCGATGGTGATCGTGCACAGGGGAATGAGTTCGATCGTCATGGATGAAGTCTGGCGAGCGCGGCCGTGAACGAGCCAGCCGGGCGCATTGGTCGAGCGGGGTGCGGGCCGGGGCGGCCATGATGACGGCATGTCGAATGTCGTACTCAGCATTCAGGAGTCGTTGTACCCGGAGATCACCTGCTTCGGGTGTGGACACGCGAACCCCGATGGCTTCCATCTGCGCAGTTACCGAGACGGTGAACTCACGGTTGCGGAGTTCACGCCGAGGCCCGAGCACGACAACGGCTTCGGCTTTCTGAACGGCGGCATCATCTCGACGGTGCTGGATTGCCATGGCGCGGCCGTGGTCATGTGGGAAGCGTCCGAGCGTGGATGGGAGGCCGAGCCGGGGGCGCCGGTCCCGTTCATCACCGCCGGCTTCGACGTCCGCTTCCTCCGGCCCACGCCGCTCGGCCCGGCGGTGCGACTCGTCGGGACGCCGGTGAGTATCGACGAGTCGGAGATCGTCGTCGGGTGTGAACTGGTGGTCGACGACAAGACCCGAGCCACCA
>JANLTQ010000152.1:0-7908 GCA_031363005.1 Acidimicrobiia bacterium
CGCTTCCCGTGGCGAATGTGCGCCCAAGAGATCGTGAGCAGACGTGCCGACTTCCACGAACATTCGACTCGCCAACCATGGCGACATCGCGGCCCTGAACGTCCTCTCCCTCGACACGGGACTCTCCGACGGACTCGACGACGGTTGGGTGCTGACACCCCAGGACGACGACCACACATGGCTGGTGCTCGAATCCGACCGAGGTGTCGTACTCGGCGGCGCGTACTTCGGACCCGAGTCACACTCGGATCGTGTGTGGAATCTCTACTTCCTCGCAGTCAGCCCGCAACACCAGGGTGGCGGGACGGGAACGGCCCTGATGTCCTACATCGAAACCGATCTCCGCAGGCGTGGTGAAGGTGTCGCACGGGTGTTGCTCATCGAAACGTCGGGCCTTCCGAACTTTGCTCCCACCCGCGACTTCTATCGGAAACACGGCTACGTGCAAGAGGCTCGGATTCGCGAGTACTACGGCCCGGGTGACGACAAGATCGTGTTCTGGAAATCGCTGGCCTGACACCTGCACGCGGCGGGCGGTCGACCGCAGGGCGAGATCGCGGCTTCGGTTGCCGTGGCCTTCAGCAACGGCATCGAGACCGTTCGCAGACGTCGGGAGTAGTGTCCGGCGCCGCCGTCGAACCGACCACCGGAGCAGCTCGTGGACGACCTCGAAACCCTTCAGTACGAAGAGATTGGGCGGGTCGCGGTCGTCACCCTGAACCGCCCCGAAGTCCACAACGCGTTCAACCTCCAGATGCAACACGAGCTGTCGACGGTGTGGCGATCGCTTCGCACGAACGACGACGTCCAGGCGATCGTGCTGACCGGCGCCGGCGAAAAGGCCTTCTGCACCGGCATCGATCGGAAGGAAGCGATCGGCGGCTACCTCGAACGGACTGCCGCCGATGCTGGGAGTTCGGCGCCGCGATCAGGTCACGTGTCCACGCCGTTCATGTTCAACGACCCCGGCGAGTACATCAACCCGAAGCAGAACGATCTGTGGAAGCCGGTCATCGCAGCGGTCAACGGCATGGCGTGCGGCGGCGCGTTCTACATGCTCGGCGAGTGCGACATCATCATCGCCGCGGAGCACGCGACGTTCTTCGACCCTCACGTTTCCTACGGAATGGTCGCCGGGTTCGAGACCGTGCACATGCTTCAGAAGTTGCCGCTCGGTGAGACGCTGCGCATTGCGCTCCTCGGAAACACCGAGCGCATGTCGGCCGAACGGGCGTACCAACTCGGCATGGTGTCCGAGATCGTGCCCGGCGCAGGGGTGCGGGACCGGGCCGTCGAACTCGCCGCGGCGATCGCAACGTCGCCGGCGCTCGCCATTCAAGGGACGGTGCGCGCCGCGTGGCTCGCACAGGAGACGCTGCGTCGCGACGCGCTGATGCAGGTCTCGATGCTCGTGTCCGCCGGTACCGATCCCGCCAACATCGAAAGCGGCCACCAAGCCTTCCTGACCAAACGCACCGAGCCCGACATCCGGTAAGGGTCTCTGTACTCGGCGGGTTCCCTACACTCGCCCGATGTCCAGTTACGAGACTCTGCTCTTCACCAAAGATGACGGCATCGCGTGGGTGTCGCTGAACCGTCCGAACGTACGAAACGCCATCAACCAACAGATGCAGGACGACCTGCGCCATCTGTGGGACGAGGTCAGGTACGACAACGAGATCCGGTGCGTGGTCCTGACCGCCGAAGGCGAATCCTTCTGCACCGGCATCGACCGCAACGAAGCAATCTCGGACTCCAACACCGACGCCATGGCGGCCGGCGATTATCCCGGCTACCCCACCCCCTGGATGTACGACGACCCGGGCCGTGACGTGGGACCGAAAGCCCGCGACTGTTGGAAGCCCGTGATCGCAGCCGTGAACGGTATGGCGTGCGGAGGCGCGTTCTACATCCTCGGCGAAGTCGAGTTCATCATCGCGGCCGACGACGCAACCTTCTTCGACCCTCACGTCACCTACGGCATGACGGCGGCCTTCGAACCCATCCAGATGCTCACCAAGATGCCGTTCCAAGAAATCATGCGGATGTCCTTGCTCGGTGCGGACGAGCGCATGTCCGCGGAGCGAGCCCGCGAGATCGGCCTCGTCACCGAGGTCGTACCGCGCGACGAACTCCGCGAGCGCGCCGCGTGGGCGGCCCGGGTGATCGCGGACGCACCGCCACTCGCGATTCAGGGAACGATGCGCGCGCTCTGGACCGCACTCGAGGTCTCGCGTCATCAGGGCATCGAGATGGCGAACCTCTTCACCCGCATCGGCTCCGACGCCGCCACCTTCCGGGCCGGTCAGGAACGCTTCGCTTCCGGCAAACGCGTGGAGTGGCGCCTCCGCTGAGCGGTCTACGGTGCGACGCCATGAGCCACGAGATCGAGCCCTTCACCATCAACGTGTCCCAGGACCAGTTGGATGATCTGACGGCTCGGCTGCAACGCACTCGCTGGCCTGACCAGGAAACCACGACGGGAAGCGACGAGCCGTGGAAGCAGGGCGTGCCTCGGACGTACGCGCAGCAACTCGCGGCGCACTGGCAGTCCGGGTATGACTGGCGCCGCGTCGAAGCCCAGATCAACGGTTTCCCGCAGTTCCGCACCGAGATCGACGGTCTCGGGTTCCACTTCCTGCACGTGCGCTCACCTGAACCCGACGCCCTCCCCGTGGTCATGACGCACGGCTGGCCGGGATCGGTCGTGGAGTTCCTCAAGGTGATCGGTCCGTTGACCGATCCGGTCGCCCACGGCGGCAACGCGGCCGACGCATTCGACCTGGTGGTGCCGTCGCTCCCCGGTTACGGGTGGTCGGACCAACCGCACGACACCGGATGGGGCGTGCGACAGATCGCCGCGGCGTGGGAACAACTCATGCTGCGACTCGGCTACGAGCGTTTCGGTGCCCAAGGCGGGGACTGGGGTTCGATGATCACCTCCGCGATCGGCGCCTATCACCCCGACCACCTCGCCGGGATCCACGTGAACATGCCGGTGGTGATTCCGTCGACGCCACCGGAGGAGATGACTCCTACCGAGAACGCGGCGGTGGCAGATCTCCAGCACTACATGACGTGGGATCACGGCTACTCGGCCCAGCAGTCCACCCGACCGCAGACCCTCGGGTACGGCCTGGCCGATTCTCCCGTCGGCCAGATGACCTGGATCGTGGAGAAGTTCTGGGCCTGGACCGACTCTGGCGGCGATCCGCTCACGGTGCTCACGGCCGACGAACTCCTCGACAACGTGATGGTGTATTGGCTCACGAACTCAGCGGCATCGTCGGCGCGTCTGTACTGGGAGTCGTTCCGCGACCTCGACTTCACACCGATTGCCGTTCCGAGCGGCATCTCGGTCTTCCCCCGCGAGATCTTCCGTTCATCGCGGCGGTGGGCCGAAACCCGGTTCACCGACCTGCGGCACTTCAACGAACTCGACCGTGGCGGTCACTTCGCGGCGTTCGAACAACCCGAGCGTTTTGTTACCGAAATTCGCGACGCATTTCGCTCTATGCGCTGACCCGCCGCGAGTTCGGCGTTTACTTGGGCGTCAGCGACCGCCGAAGTTGGGCGTTCGCTTTTCTTGGAACGCGGTCAATCCCTCTTTGAAGTCCGGGGAACGCGATGACAGCTCGAGTGCGTTCGCCTCGGCCTCCATCGCCGTCGCCAAGGAACTCTCCAACGCCCGGTGGATCGCGCGCTTGGTGAGTCCGATCGCGACGGTGGCCGCACCCGCGAGCTCGGTGAGTAACTCATCGACGGTGGCGTCGAGGTCCTCGGGCGCCACGGCCCGGTGGATCAAGCCCCACTCGGCCGCATCCGACCCCGAGAGGTCGCGGCCCAACATCAGCAGCTCCTTGGCGCGCGCCACACCGATGAGGCGCGGCAGCAACCAGGTCGCGCCGCTGTCAGGAGTGAAGCCTCGCTTCACGAACGGCTCCCAGAACCGGCTCGAGTTCTCGGCCACGGTGAAGTCGGCGGCCAGAGCGATCTGGCATCCGATCCCGGCCGCCCAACCGCGCACCGCGCACACCACCGGCAACTGCACTTCCATGATCAGCTGGATGAGTCGATGCGCCTGCACCGGCGTCCGCCGCTGGATGCTGCCGGTACGGGGCCGTTCCCCGTCGGTGCGGTTCGTTGCGACCCAGTCCGCACCGGCACAGAAGTCGTCACCGGACCCGCGCACGATGATCGCCCGCAGCGAGTCGTCGGTCGATGCGGCCTCGAGGGTCGCGACCATCCTGATGATCGCGGCGGAGTGAAGCGCGTTCTTTCGTTCCGGTCGATCGAGGACGATCTCGAGGACGCCGTCTCGCGTCGAGACCTTCACACCATCGGCGGTCTCGTCGCTCACGCGCGCCACCGCTGGTGTCGCTCTGCTGTCCGTGTCATCGCATCCAACCGTGAAAGAGGGCCGCCCCGCTCAGGCAGGCTAGAAACATCTTGTTGCCCGAACGGGGATTCTCGACTTGGCCGGGTCGATCGTCCGGTTCATCGGGGCATCCCGAGAATCCGTTCCGCGATCACGTTCCGCTGGATCTGGGAGGTCCCGGCCGCGATCGTGTACTGCAACGACCACAGGTACTCGCGGATCGCGTCCGCCCCCGGTCCGGCGACCCCGGCCAGCGCCGGACGACCGACCGTACGCAGCATGAGATCCGCGATCTCCTGGGTGATCTCGCTGTAACGCAGCTTCACGGCCGAGCCCGACCGTGCGGGCATCCCGCTGCGCTCGGCGTCGGCGATGCCCATCTGGGTCATGCGCCACAGCGCGTCCACGCTCGCATCGAGACGTCCCACATGCCGGCGCAGCTCGACGTCGTCCCACGCGAGGCCACCGCCGTCAGCGGCCGTGACCCGAGCGACTTCGACCAACCGGCGGAGTTGGCTGCGCAGGGTGATGACGTGTTGCGCGAACGCGGTACCTCGCTCGAACCGCAGCGTCACGTTCGTCACGCGCCATCCGTCGTTCTCGGCGCCGACTCGGTTCGTGACGGGCACGCGCGCATCGTCGAGGAACACCTCACAGAAGTGACTCTCACCGTCGATGGTGCGCATGGGTCGGACTTCCACTCCCGGTTGGTGCATGTCGAGGATCAACCAGGTGATTCCCTTGTGCTTCGGCGCGTCCGGATCGGTTCGCACCAGCAGCTCGCAGTAGTCGGCGACGTGCGCGCGAGTACTCCAGATCTTCTGGCCGTTCACGATGTACTGATCGCCGTCGCGCACGGCCCGGGTCTGGAGCGACGCGAGGTCCGAACCCGCACCCGGCTCGGAGAACCCCTGACACCACACGTCTTCCCCCGTCAAGATCCGTGGCAGATGAAATGCACGCTGCTCGTCGGTCCCCTCGGCGATGAGCGTGGGACCGGCGTGCATCACACCGACGAAGTTCACACTGATGTACGGCGCGTTGGCGCGTGCGTACTCCTCGAGGTAGACGAGCTGCTGGCTCACCGGCAGGCCCCGACCACCGAAGGCGACGGGCCAGTGGAGGCCCGCATACCCGGCATCGTGGAGTGTGCGCTGCCACGTGGTGTCGTACGCGCGGCGCGCCGGCCAGTCCCCGGGCGGGGGTGGCGGGCCCTGGCGCGCCACTGCGCCATCCAGCCAGTTCCGGAGTTCGGCCCGGAACTGTTCATCCTCGGCGCTGTAGGTCAGGTCCACGCGTCCGCGCTTTCACTCGCGGTCGCGCGCAGCGCCACACCGAGCGCGTCGCCGAGCGCGAGCGCATGCGACTCCCCGGCCCCGAAGCTCTGCTCGAGGACCCAGGCTCGTTTGAGGAAGTAGTGCGGAAGCATTTCCCACGTGAAGCCCATGCCGCCGAGAATCTGGACGGCGGCGCGTCCGTTGTCGATACCGGCCTGTCCGGCGAGCAACTTGGCCGCGCTCGCCGCGTGGTCCGCGTCCCCGCCGCGTTCGTCGTCGAGGATGGCGGCCGCGGCGTACGTGGAGCTGCGCGCGAGCTCGACCCGCACGTACATGTCACTCAACAGATGCTTGATCGCCTGGAACGAACCGATCGGCACTCCGAACTGGTGACGCTCCAGTGCGTACGCCGAGGCGACGTCGAGCGCGCCCTGCGCGACGCCGACAAGCTGTGCCGCCGCCAGCACCGTGCCCGCCAGGCGTATCGACCGCGCTTCGTCGGGACCGCCGATGACGTCACCGCGAGGCATGGATTCATAGGCCAGTGCCGGCGTCAACGGATCGAATGGTTCGCCGACGCTCGCCGTCGGAAGTGCCGCGACCTCGCAGCGCTCCACGCGATCGCCGTGCACGATGATCACAAGGTCGGCTTCGGACGCGTGCTCGATCACGACGGGGCCTCGTGGGTCGCCGGCGACGAACACTCCGGTCACCCGGCCGACATCACCGTCTGTTTCCACCATCAACGGAGCACCGATCGTGGTCCAGAGCACCGGGCCCGTCGCGAGGTGCGCGCTCAACTCCTCCAGCGCTACGGCCGCAGTCACCGCTCCGGTTCCGGTGCTGCTCACGTCGAGCGGCACCAGCAACTCGAAGATGCCCATGGTCATGAGATCGCGCCAGGCGGTATCGCCGGCCGGGGCACCCTCTCGTGCCGACACCGCGCTCAGCGCAAAGTGCCGTTCACTGAGGCCGCGCACTGCGTCCCGCAGCGCGATCTGGTCGTCGTCGAGGCGAAAGTCCACCAGCTACCGGGCCCTTCTCGGAGACGACTTCACCCTCATTGGTCCGTGCTTACCAGTTCGGCCGGCAGCAACCGGCGGGCAATCTTGCCCGTCGCCAAGCGCGGCAACTCTTCCACGAACCTCACCGAGCGCGGGCACTTGAAGTGCGCGATTCGGTCACGACAGAACTCCATGAGTTCGCTCGCGAATGCATCGGGGTCGATCGGCGCCTCAGCCGGTTGGACGATCGCGCGCACGGCCTCGCCCATGTCGTCGTCGGGAACGCCGACCACTGCCACATCCGTCACGCCGGGGTGGCCGATGAGCACGTCCTCGACCTCACGCGGGTAGATGTTCACACCGCCCGAAATGATCATGTTGGAGATGCGGTCGGTCAGGTAGAGGTAGTCGTCTTCGTCGACCCAGCCCATGTCACCGAGACAGCCCCACCCGCGATGGTCGAACGCTGCTGCGGTCTTCTCCGGGTCGCCGTGGTACTCGAACGTGCTGGCCGTCTCGAACCACACCTGACCCTCGGTTCGCCGGGGAACCTCATTCCCGTCATCGTCGACGATGTGAACCGGAGCCAGCAGCGAACGGCCGACGGAACCAGGATGCGCGAGCCACTCCTCCGGCCCGATCGCGCAGAACCCGACGCCCTCGCTTCCCGAGTAGTACTCGTAGACCATCGGCCCCAGCCACTGGATGGCGGCGCGCTTCACCTCCGGTGGACACGGCGCAGCGGCATGGATGAGCTTCTCGAGACTGGAGAGGTCGAAGCGCGTCCGATCCAGTTCTGGCAACTTCAACAACCGCACGAGGTGCGTGGGCACCACCTGCGCGTGCGTGACTCCGTACCGTTCGATCGCGTCGAGGAACGCAATCGCATCGAAGCGCGGCATGATCACCACGGTCCCACCCAGCCGGTGGACCGCGGTGGACCAGCCGGACGGTGCCGCGTGGTACAGCGGTGCGGGACTCAGATACCGGGTTGCTTCGCTCCCGCCGTAGAGACCGGCCACCAAGGCGGTGAATGCCGTCGGCGCGCCGATCGGTTGCCCGGCTCTGAGTGGTGTGATGCCCTTGGGACGGCCCGTGGTCCCCGACGAATAGAACATCCAGTTGCCCTCACACTCATCGGCGAGCGGAGTCGTCGGTTGGGCGCCAAGCACGTCTTCGTAGGACTCGAACCCTTCGAGGTCACCGCCGATGACGATGCGAGTGCCGGCCGTATCGCCGGCCAGATGCG
>JANLTQ010000156.1:0-14073 GCA_031363005.1 Acidimicrobiia bacterium
TTGTCCTCTTGCTACTGCGGAGCGGGCCGGACGGCCACACTCCGCTGGGTTTACGGCCGCGAGCGCTGGTTGCGTCCCGCTTCGTTCTTGCCTTGTTCGCTGCTATTCGGCGGCTTGGGGTGTGCTCTCCTCTGCCGGGGCGTCGGCGGTGGTCTCATCGGCCGGGCCTTCGGCGGCGGGAGCATCGGCTTCCGGCGCGTCGGCCACCGGCTCGTCGGCCGGCAAGGTTTCGCCGGCCTCGATGCGCTGGTCGATCAGCGCCTTGACGCCGTAGGCCATGTTGCGGGTGAAAGCCTGGAACAGACCGGCCGCCTTGACCAGCGGAGCCTGGAATCCGCCGGCCAACCGAGCCAGCAGGACCTCGCGAGGAGCGACATCGGCGAGGGCCGTGACATCGCCACTGGTCAGGACTTTCGTGCCGAGCAGGCCGCCCTTCACGATCAGCGCCTGATTCGTCTTACCGAAATCGCGCAACGCCTTAGCGGCCAGCACAGCATCGCCGGAAACGAAGGCAATCGCGGTAGGGCCTTCGAGCATCGGGATCAGCTCAGAAAGTCCGGCTTCCTCGGCGGCACGACGCGCCAGGGTGTTCTTGAAGATCTTGAACTCGGTCCCCGCCGGGCGGAGCGCGCCACGAAGGGCAGCGAGCTCGCTCACCTTGAGACCGCGATATTCGGTCAACACTGCCGCATCGGCACCCGCGAGCTTCTCGCGGATCTCTTCGACGACGGCCACCTTTTCCGGTCTGGCCACGATGCCTGACGTCCTCTCACTCGGTACGGAGCCGCAGTCGACTCCGACGAACCGAGAAGGTCAGTCAGACTCGCCTGGTCCGGCGGGTTCGAACGAAGGGTTCGAGATCCCATTACCGCCCGTTGGGCGACCGAAGGTCTGCGGCGTGAAAAAAACTTGGTGCAGGAACCCTACTCGTTGCCCGCCGAAACACTCTCTTCGAGCTTCGTGCGGGTCGGGTCGACTCGGACGCCCGGTCCCATGGTCGAGCTCAGGCTCACGCCCTTGACGTAGCGCCCTTTGGCCGACGCGGGCCGGGCACGAATGATCTCGTCCAGCACGGCCTGGTAGTTCGCCGCCAGATCGTCTCGGGAGAAACTCACCTTGCCGAGCGGTACGTGCACGTTGCCGTAGCGGTCCGTGCGGTACTCGACCTTGCCGGCTTTGAACTCGGTGACGGCTTTGGCGACATCGGGAGTCACGGTCCCGGTCTTCGGGTTGGGCATCAACCCGCGTGGCCCGAGCGAGCGTCCCAGCTTTCCGACTTGACCCATGAGGTCGGGAGTTGCGATCGCCACGTCGAAGTCCATGAACCCGCCTTCGACCCGAGCGACGAGGTCCTCGGCGCCAACGACATCGGCACCGGCCTCTTCTGCCGCGCGCGCCGCATCACCCTGGGCGAAGACCACGACTCGAACCGACTTGCCGGTGCCCTTCGGCAGCGACACCGTCCCGCGCAACATCTGTTCCGCCTTGCGAGGATCAACACCGAGACGGAATGCGGCTTCGACGGTCTCGTCGAACTTGGCCGGTGCCAGGTTCTTCACGAGGTCGAGAGCTGCGAGGGGTTCGTGGAGTTGTTCCCGGTCGTAGCGCTTGCCCGCGTCCGTGTACTTCTTGCCGTGCTTGGTCATCGCGCGCTCCTTTGAGCTCCCTCGGGTGATCCCGGAGTGCCGATGGCGAGGTCATCCACCGGCGGGGTTGTGCGTGTCGTGACTCAGACGACGTCGAGTCCCATCGACCGCGCCGTGCCCTCGACCTGAGCCATCGCGCCTTCGAGATCGACGGCGTTCAAGTCCGGCATCTTCTGCTCCGCAATGGCTTGGACCTGGGCCTTGGTGACCTTGCCCGCCTTCACGACCGGCGTCGTGCCGGAACCCTTTTCGATGCCGGCCGCCTGACGCAGCAAGAACGGCGTCGGGGGCGTCTTGGTGATGAACGTGAACGTTCGATCCTCATAGATCGAGATTTCGGCCGGGATGATCTGGCCGCGCTGGCTCTCCGTCGCGGCGTTGTACGCCTTACAGAAGTCCATGATGTTGATTCCGTGCGGGCCGAGCGCGGTACCGACGGGAGGGGCGGGAGTTGCGCCACCGGCCGGAATCTGAATCTTGACCGTTGCGGCGAGCTTCTTCTTCGCCATCCTTATTGCTCCATTCACTGCGGGCCGGCGTAGCCGGCCGCATCTTGTTCTTCCGATGTCGGTATCGCTCGAGGACGGCGGCCCGCGGGCGTTCATTTCGCTGCTCGCACTCCGCAAGCTCCGTGCTCGGGTGTGCTTGACGCAGTGCTGTTCGTTCGGGAATCTTCGTCCGGTTGGGCCGCTCCCGTTTGTGGGACCGGCCATTGGGGCCGACCGGGCAGTCTCGCGTGTGGGGCTAGAGCTTGGCGACTTGGCCGAACTCGAGTTCGACGGGGGTCTCCCGACCGAAGATGTTGACGAGAACCTTGAGCTTGGAACGGTCGACGTCGATTTCGCTGATGGCGCCGTTGAAATCTGCGAACGGACCCGACGTGACCCGGACCTGTTCGCCCATCTCGTAGGCCAACCGTGGGCGCACCTTCTTCTCCGGCGCGCCTTCGACCGCTTCGCCCTTGCCCAACCATTCCTCGACCTCACGCCGAGTCAGGGGCGTGGGCTTGGCGCCGCTGCCGACGAAACCGGTGACTCCGGGCGTGTTGCGCACCACGTACCAGGACTCGTCGTCGAGGAGGATCCGGATCAGCAGATATCCCGGCCAGACCTTCTTCTGGACGACGACCTTGCGGCCGTTCTTGAACTCGATGACGTCTTCCATCGGGATGACGACTTCGAAGATCCGCTCCTCGACGTTCATCGAGCGAACCCGACTCGCCAGGTTCTGCTTGACCTTGTTCTCGTATCCGGCGTAGGTGTGGACCACGAACCACCGGCCCGGGCGCTCGTACGGGCTCAGTTCGGCCGGCTCGTCCGAGTCGTCGTCGTCCTCGTCGAGATAGACCATATCGCCGTGGCCCGGCAACGTGACGACCTCAGGCGCACCCATATCCACCGCGTCCGCCGACCCATCGTCGGTCGACTCAGCGGATGGCTCGTCAGCGGATGGCTCGTCAGTGCTCGGGGGCACAAGGCCGATCTCGGCAGCGGCATCCAACGCGTCCGCAGGCGCGTCGAGGTCAGGATTCATATCGTCGGTCGTCATGGCTCAGTCGTAGAGGAAGAGGACGGCTTTGGCCCAGAGATAGTCGGCGCCGAAGATCAGTGACGTCATGAACACCACGGCGATCAGCACGATGATCGTGGAGTTGATGACCTCGCTGCGCGTGGGCCAGGCCACCCGACGCAGCTCGCCGCGGACCTCGGAGAGGAACTGGGCCGGGCTGGTTCGCTCCGACCCCGGCGTCGCTTGGGCTGGGCGACGTTCAGGGGCGCGCGCAGGTTTGTCCGAGCCCTGCTTCTGGGCCATGCGCCGCATCTGTCGGTTCTGTTGATTCACCGCTTCGGCCTTCCTGGGACACGTCCCGGGCTGGTCATATTCGGAGCAGGGCAGGAGGGACTCGAACCCCCAACCGCCGGTTTTGGAGACCGGAGCTCTGCCAAATTGAGCTACTGCCCTCCGGGCGTGCGGGAGCCGGGGCGTCGATGCTAGCCCAGAGTCGTCCGACTTCTCATGCCGGAACTGGTCAGCTGGTCAGAAGACGGCGTCGAGTCCGGGCGGTCATCACCGCGGCGGTCGCCACACCCGCAATCGCCGCACCGCCGAGTGCCGCACCTGCGACCGCAATGCGACGACCGGTCAGTATCGAACGAGCGACTCGACGTTCACCCTCGACCGCAAGTGAGTTCAGGGTCTGGGCGAGACTTCCTGGGGCCGGTTCCAGATAGGCGGCACGAAGCGTTCCCAGGCTTCGGATCAGACGACGGTATCGGGCCAACTCGGCCTGGCACCGCAGGTCGGACTCGATGAACGCCCGCGTGCGATCGTCGATGTCGAGGGTCCCGTCGGCCAGTCCGGGCAGCAGGTCGGCAACGTCCTCATACCGCATGCGCCGACCGCCTTTCTTCGAACATCTGGTCCCGGAGCTGCTTGCGGGCTCGATGAAGTCTCACCTTTGCGGCCGACACGGAGATGCCCAGTTCCTCCGCAATCGCTTCATGCGGGAGTCCATAGACATCCCGCAACACCACGACCGACCGCAGCTTCGGGGGGAGTTCGTCCAGTGCGACGGCGATCCGCTGGAGCTCGAGCATCGACTCGGTCATTGCTTCGGGTTGGACCTCATGACGAAGCTCGGTGGGATCGAGCCCCGGAAGCAGCGGCTCCGTGCGGTGGCGCCGACGGCGGGAAAGATGCGTTGAGGCACAATTCGCGGTGATTCGGTACAGCCAGGTGCTGAGCTGGGCGTCACCGCGAAATCCACTGATTGCCTTCCACGCACGCAGGTAGGCGTCCTGGACGACGTCTCGAGCATCCTCTTCGTTGCCGGTGAGCCGGACCGCGAGCGTGAACACGTCGAGATACGTCTGGCGGACCAGCTCGTCGAAGGCGAGGCGGTCTCCGCGCTGGGCGGCGGCGATCAGCTGAGGTTGATCCATCATCGGCGCTCCACTTCGAAGCCGGGTCTCTGACCCGTCATCGCTCGCCGAGGTTACGTCGGCCGTAGGTGGACGGCGACGATGGCCCGCAGGATCAGCGGGTTTCTTTGTGCACCGTGTGACGGCGATCGAAGCGGCAGTACTTCTTCATCTCGATCCGCTCACGGTCGTTGTTCTTGTTCTTCTTGGTGATGTAGTTCCGTCGCTTGCAGTCTTCGCAGGCGAGGGTCACCTTGATCCGCTTGTCGGACGCCATGTTCGTATCTTCTTTCATCGACGACCGGGCCGCGAGGGCGACGGTCGCACTTGATCGGTGTAGCGGGAGAGGGGATCGAACCCTCGACCTCACGATTATGAGCCGTGCGCTCTGACCAGCTGAGCTATCCCGCCGGGCGCGACACCTCGAATGGTGCCTGCGGGTCGACTCCTTCACGCGCGATCGGTTGGATCGCAGGTGACGATGTCGGAGCCCCCTTACGGATTTGAACCGTAGACCCCTTCCTTACCATGGAAGTGCTCTACCAACTGAGCTAAGGGGGCACACTTCCCGGCTGCGAACGTGCCAGCCGGAGCCCGACGACATTAGCAACCCGAGAGCCGTCCGATACCGTCCGGGCGTGGTGACCACCCTGCGAGCGGCGAATCGCGCTGATGCCGAGGCGATCCGAGCGATCTACAACGTCGAGGTGGCCGGCAGCACGGTGACCTTCGATCTCGTCCCCCGCAGCCTCGACGATCAGGTGCAGTGGATCGAGGAACACAGCGGCGGCCATCCTGCGATCGTTGCGATCGACGACTCCGGCGCCCTGGTCGGATTCGGTTCGTTGTCGCCGTACAAAGGGCGACCGGCATATTCCACGACCGTGGAGGACTCGATCTACGTCGGGTCGGGGCAGCGCGCGACCGGCGTCGGATTCCAGCTGCTCTCCGAGCTGGTTCGGCTCGCCCAGAGCTACGGATATCACTCGATGATCGGGCGCATCGTCGGCGGTCACGACGCGTCCATCCGTCTTCACCGACGGTGTGGCTTCGAGATCGTGGGCACCGAACGAGAAGTCGGCCGCAAGCTCGGCAAATGGCTCGACGTCGTGGTGATGCAACGCATGCTCTGAAATGCCGCGGTCACCGGAGTAGCCCGGGAGCGAGGGACGAGCGATCCGGGGACGCAGGAGACTCGCCGCGAGCGGATGCGAGCAAAGTTGAAAGTCGGCTATCCCACGGCGAGCGAGGCGAGCAGTTCGCGGCCCTTCACGACGACGCCGAAGGGTCCGGTCATCCCGACGTCCTGACCGATCGAGATCGCAGTCTCGAGATGCGGAAGGGCCGCTGCGGCTTCGCCTCGGTCGAGAAGGACGGTCGCTCGATCGAAGTGGGCGCGGGCCAGGTACGCGCGGGCGCCGGCTCGCTCGCACAGCGCGATCGCGTCGGTGTGGTGGCGATCGCAATCGTCGGTTCGGTCGAGCACTTCCGCAGCTATCGCCAGCCCGATGTCGTTGCCTTCCGCCATCGATCCACCGGTCCAGTTGAAGACACCGGCGAACGGGAGCAGCGAGTCGTAGAGGTACTCGATGACCTTTCGGTCCGGCCGCAGGAGATACGCCATCCGGGCGAGTCCGCACAGATTGACGGGATACATCACATCACGGCGCAGGGCACCGCATTCGTCCGCGACCAGCCACTCGTAGTGGGGCCGGCCCTCCTCGATCCGGTCGCACTCGTAGAACGCGCCGGCCAGCGCGAGCCGCCACGTGGGGAGGCCGGGCTGCGCGGTCACGAGTTCTTCGATGGCCGGGATCAGTTCATCCAAGCGGCCCTGACCCTGCCGAATCGCGTAGAAGAGCGCTCCGGAGGTGGCGCTGATGTTGTCGGGATCCATGCCGATGTCGGCGGCGCGCCCGAGCCCGTCGATCGTAATCCGCTCACCGTCGGCCAGGTTGCCGAGGAAGACGGCCTGCTGCGCCTCCTTCCATCCGAGGTTGACCCGCGTGTCACGGCGCCGGCTCCGGTCGGCCAAGCGGCCGAGGGTCGTGAGGCGCGCCTCGGCCTCCGCGCCGTCTCCGGTCATCGCTGCCATCGACATCGCGAAGAGGTTCGCGGTGAATCGGGCGTCAAGATTCCCGGATTCTTCCGCCAGGGCTTCGGCCACGGCGTTCAGCCCAATAAACGTGGTGTGCCAAGGCCGCGAGCCGTCGATCATGGCCCAGCTTCGGAGGAGCACGTGCTCGAGGGCCGCGCGATCACCGGTTTCGCGGGCGACGGCGAGGGCCTCGGTGGCGAGGGAGGTGCGTCGAGCATCGTCGGTCCCGTGTTGCAGCTCGACTGCCAGCGATGACAGCAGCCGCGCCCGGTCAGGCGATGCCTCCGACCCGAGTGCCAGGAGAGCCTCTTCGATCAGGCCCACGAGCTCGCCGTCGATGTTGCCCGCACGCGAGTTGTTGGCGAATCGGCCGACGAGGATCAGTGCGGCTCGGGCCAGCCTGGGGGCGTCCCCGGCCTGACGAGCGAAGGCGGCCGCGTCCAAGGCCACGACGCGCCTGCGGTCGTCGCTGCCGAGGGCCAGCGCGTCGGCCCACGCCAAGAGGAGGTCACACCGATCGGCTGCCGGAGCGTCGTCGACCAGCTCCATCGATCCGACCGCACGCTCGAAATGAGCGGCCGCCGATTCGAACGCGAGGTCGGCGAGGGCGCGCTCGCCCGCCCGCCGCGCGAACCCGGCGGCCTTCCTCGGATCGCCGGCCAGCGCACCCTCGCCGTAGTGGAACGCGAGTTCGTCGAGGTGCTCGTCGAGCTTCGACGCGTAGCGGGCCTCGATCACCTCGCCGATGCGCCAGTGCATGCGCACGCGCCGGTTGGTCGTGAGCTCCTCGTACAGCGACGCGCGCACGAGCGCGTGGGCGAACGCGTACCGGCCGGGCGCGCCCGGCGCCTCCCGGATGAGCCCGAACTGGGTGCCCTCGTCGAGCGCGTCGAACAGCTCGTCGCCGCTGGGGCCACCCGCCCCTTCGATCGTGGCGAGGTCGAACGTGGGGCCGATCACCGCCGCGATCGCGAGCGCGAGGTTGACGGCCTCCGACAATCGGGAGAGTCGACGCCCGACGACCTCGCGGACACCTTCGGGGATCCCAAAGTCCGCTACCGCGCCCGAGGTGGTCCAGCGTCCGTCGTCGTCCTGGACGATCGCGCCGGACTCGGCGAGGTGGCGCAGCACCTCGCCGACGAAGAAGGGGTTGCCCTCGGTCTCGTTGTGCAGCGCCAGCGCGAGCTCGCGCCCGCCTTCCGTGAGCTCGTGGCCGGCGACGTTGGTCATGAAGCCGGAGATTTCGTCCTGGTCGAGACCCTGGAGGTCGAGCCGGTCGACACCGGGCTGCCGTCGTAACTCACCAAGCACGTCCGAGAGCGGGTGACTGCGGTCGAGGTCGGTGTCGCGGTACGTGCAGAGGAAGAGCACCCGCATCGGGGTTGCGGAACGCAGCAGGTGACGCAGCAGGACGAGCGACGGTTTGTCGGCCCAGTGCAGGTCGTCGAGCACGAGCACGACGGGCGCGGCCGCCGAGACTTCGGAGAGCAGGTCGGCCACCGCGTCGAAGAGGCGGAAGCGCTCAGTCTCCGCGTCGGCCACCATCGGCTCGGCGAGGCCAGGGACACGGCTCGTGATGTCGGGGACGATGCGCACGAGCTCGCCTCCGAGCGCGCCCACCTCGGCCCGGACCTGGTCGGGCGGGGTGACCAAGACGTAGTGACGGAGTGCTTCGGCAAACGGTCCGTACGGCGCGCCGAGATCCTCGTCACAGCGACCCCAGAGCACGACCGACCCCCGATCGTGCGCGGCGCGGACCGCTTCGGTGACGAGCCTCGTCTTTCCGATTCCGGGTTCACCGGAGACGAGTACGGCGCGTCGGGCGCCCTCGGCGGTCTCCTTCCATGCCGTAGTCAGGGTCTCGAGTTGGTCCATGCGACCGGAGAATGGGAACGCCGGGTTGGTGTCGACGAACGCAGGCAGCGGCGTGGCGGTGATCTGGTCGGCGAGCTGCCACACGACTTCGCACGACGGCAGTGGTTCGGGGAGACCCTTGAGTTCCAGTCCGCCGAGGGACCGCAGTTCGAGATCCGTGCGCGAACCCGCGAGGGCGCGGACGAGATCGCTCGCGAGGATCTGACCACCGGTCGCAGCCGCGCAGAGGCGGGCGGCCTCGACCACCGGGGTTCCAAACCAGTCGCCGTCCTCGAAGCTCGCGTCGCCGGCGCTGATGCCGACGCGCATGGCGATCGTTTCACCGTCGGCGAGGCGACGGTTATGGCGTTCGACGGCTCGCTGCATGGTGGCCGCGCCACTCAGGGCATCAGCCGCACCGGTGTAGGAGACCATGAGCGCGTCACCGATGGTCTTGACCTCGGTGCCGCCGGTCGCGGCCACGGCCTCGCGCAGTGACGCGAAATGATCCCGACGCATCTCGTCGGCCGCCGGATCGCCGACGGTCGACGCGTGCGCAGTCGAGCCCACGAGGTCGGTGAACAAGATGGTGATCAGCCCCGATGCGGCCACGATGCCCTTCCCGCCCGCGAAAGTGCGGAGCGTACCCGTCAGCCGAAAGGGCCGAGACGAGCGCACGCGGCTTCCGGAGTAGCCGGGCAGCCAGGGCCGAGCGACACCGGGAACGCTCGCGGTCTCCGGAGTAGCCCGGGAGCGAGGAACGAGCAATCCGGGGACGCAGGAGACTCGCCGCGAGCGGATGCGAGCAAATTTGTAGTGGGCCCGGAGGGATTCGAACCCCCGTAGCTTGCGCAACTGGATTACAGCCAGTTCCCTTTGGCCTCTCGGGTACGGACCCGGGCGTACAGTAGCAAGCCGTTCTGATCGCACCGCCACGGAGGTTCTCCTCGCTATGCCCAGCTTCGATGTCGTGTCCGAAGTCGACATGCAAGAGGTTCGCAACGGGGTCGACCAAGCGTCTCGCGAGATCTCTCAACGATTCGACTTCAAGGGGACCGACAGTTCCATCGAGCTCAAAGAGAAGTCGATCGAGCTGCACACCGAGTCCGAGCCGCGCCTCGAGGCGTTGAAGCAGGTCCTGCAAGAGAAGATGGTGAAGCGAGGCGTGTCACTCAAGGCCCTCGGCTTCGGCACCATCGAAGAAGCCTCGAAGGGAACCGTGCGCCAGGAGGTCACCTTGCGCGTCGGGATCACCGACGACAAGGCCAAGGAAGTCGGCAAGTTCATCAAGGCGCTCGGGATGAAGGGCGTCCAACACCAGATCCAAGGTGAGCAAGTGCGGGTGACCGCCAAGAAACGCGATGACCTGCAAACGGTGATCGCGGCGGTCAAGGAGCACGACTTCGACCTGCCCCTCCAGTTCAACAACTTCCGCGACTGAACCTCCACCGCCCCACCGAAATGGCGACTCGTCGCGGAGCCGCAGGTGAGCGCGCCGGAATGCTGGGCGCCGAGCCGGCCGAGGAGATCGTCGGGTACGTCCGGTCCGCCAGCGACCTGATCCGACTCGCCACGTTCGCGGCGGTTGCGCTCGTGTTGCTGGCGCTCGCGCGCGGGGCGCAAGAGACGTTCCTCGGCGTCGAACGCGACATCCTCGACGTCTTCAGCTTCGTCTCGCCCGCCGCGGAGCGGATCGTTGCGAGCGCGGCTCGCGTCATCGTCGCGGTCGTCACGCTTGCGGTGTTCATCCCGGCCTTCGTGACCCGGCGGTACCGCCTGCTCGGCTACGTGATCGCCGGCAACATCCTCACGGGCGCGCTCTTCAGCGGCGCGTTGGCGGCCCTCGATCGCGGCAAGCTGCCGGCGATCATCAGTGAGGTCATCGATCGCACCGGGCTCCATGTGAGTGCGGTCACTCCTGCCGTTCTCGCGCAGCTGGCGGGATCATTCGTGATCCTCGGTCCGTTCGTCGGGCTCCGCTGGCGTCGGGCCGGGATCCTGCTCATCACGTCGCTCACGTTGGTCCAGCTCGTGGCGACCTCCGACCTGCCGTCGGAACTCTTCACCGGCCTCGCAGTGGGGGCAACGTCGGGCTGCATCGTCCTCTTGCTCTTCGGCCGACCCGACCAACGACCGATGGTCGGTGCCGTCTTGGACGCGCTCCGAGCGAGTGGGCTCCCGGCGACGGTCCTCGCTCGCGCGCCGGGAGAAGATCGCCGGAGCACGGGCTACTTCGCCACGCTGACCGACGACTCACGCGTATTCGTCAAGGTCCGCAGCCCGGAGGAGCGGTCCGCCGATCTGTTGTATCGCACGTATCGGTTCGTGCGCCTGAAGAACGTCGGGGACGACCGTCCGTTTTCGAGTCTCCGTCGCAGTGTTGAACACGAAGCGCTGGTCGGTCTGCTCGCGGGGAACGCCGGCGTGCGGACTCCCCGCATCCGGGCCGTCGGCGCGGTCGGCGACGAGTCGATGCTGCTTGCGTATTCAGTGATCGACGGCACCCCCCTCGATCAACTGCCGGCGAGTGCGATCACGGACACGTTTCTCGTGCAGTTCTGGCGGCAGCTCGCCGCGTTACAACAGAACGGCATCGCCCACCGCGACCTCAGACGGGGCAACCTCTTCGCCGATCCCGACGGTGGACCGTGGATCGTCAACTTCGGGTTCAGTGAAGTGGCAGCCGACGGTCAAGCGCTCGCTGCGGATATCGCGCAGATGCTCGTATCGATCGGACTTGCTGCAGGGGCCGAGCGGTCGGTCGCCACCGCGCTCGAAGCGCTCAGCACCGAGGCACTCGGTGTCGCGCTCCCCCTGTTGCAGCCAGGAGCTCTCGCGAGCGCAACCAAAGCGGCACTCAAGGACCACGACGATCTGCTCGGCGAGCTCCGCCACCTCGTGCAGGCGCGCTGCTCGGTCGATGAACCCGAGCTCGCCCAACTCGAGCGCTTCAACCGACGACGTCTCGTCACCATCGCCACGCTTGCGCTCGCGACCTACTTCCTGCTCCCGCAGTTCGCCAACGTCAGCGGCATCATCGACCAGGTCCGCGACGCCAACTGGTTCTGGTTCATCCCGGTCCTGTTCATGGCCGCGCTCAGTTTCGTCGGCGCCGGCCTGGCCGTATTGGGTTCGGTGCCGCGTCGGCTTCCATTGGTTCCGACGTTCCTCGCCCAGGTCGCGGCGGGTTTCGCGGGCAAGCTCGCGCCGGCCGGCATCGGCGGGATGGCGCTGAACACTCGGTTCGTCCAGAAGGCCGGCGTCGACCCTCCGGTGGCGGTCTCGAGCGTCGGACTCAACTTCGTTGCCGGCATCATGATGCATGTGGTCCTGCTCGTGACCTTCGCCGTCTGGGCGGGACGCGACGCGTTCGGTGCCATCTCGCTCCCCGATCCGGCGATCGCGCTCTACGGCCTCGCCGCCGTTATCGCCGTCGGCGCGATCAGCTTCGCCATCCCGGCGGTACGACACCAGATCATGGGACACGTCCTTCCCGTGCTGGGTCGGGCGCTCGGCGGGATCGGACGCACCATGGTGCACCCGACCAAAGTGGCCCTGCTGTTCGGGGGATCGGCGCTGGTCACGCTCAGCTTCCTCGTGGCGCTCTTCTTCTCGATCGCAGCATTCGGCGGATCCGATCTCAGCTTCGCCCAGGTAGGAGCGATCTACCTGGCCGCCGCCGCGGTGGCCACCGTCGCGCCGACTCCTGGCGGTCTCGGCGCGCTGGAGGCCGCCGCGATCGCGGGCTTGGTCGCGGCGGGACTGCCCAACGCGACCGCGGTGCCCGCGGTATTCCTCTTTCGGCTCGGCACCTTCTGGATCCCGATCCTGCCCGGATGGATCAGTCTCACGTACCTCCAGCGGACCCAGTACGTGTAGTCCGACTGCGGAACCGTCAGAGGAGTTTCTGCGGAATCATCATGGGATACCGGGCGGCGCCTGATCAGCTGCCCGGAGGGGGCACGGTCGTGGATGGCGACGGACCGGGGTCGGGCTCCAGCTGATTCTCACGGTCGAAGATGTCGAGTGCGGGCGGACGGACGATGAACGCCGCGACGTCGCCGAGGATCGCTTCCGCACGTAATTCGGACATCTTCGGGAGTCGGCGTAACCCGCGGAACTCAGTGACCTGCGCCGCGGTGAGTTGGCCACTGTCGAAGGCCTTCTTCAACGCCCGGTCGACCGAGCGGGTCACGCCGGTGTGCCGAGCGATCGCGGCGTTGATCTCGTTGACGGTGGTGTAGAGATCTCCGATGGCGGTGAAGTCGACCGCAATCACATTGGGGAGTCGCTTCCGTTCACGGCCACACTGCCGGAATCGTTGTAGGAGCAGCTTCTCGGCATTGACCTGCGCCGCCTCGGCCGGGTCCGGCGGTCCGTCGGGGCGAAGCCAGTGGTTGATCAGGAACATCGGGTTGCCCGGCTCTCCGCGTTTCGGCTGGCAGTTGAAGCCACTGATCTTCGGGAACGTGTACGGCGTCTCCTGGAAGATCGAATAGGTCGGCGGCAACCACTTGTAGACGTCACCATGTTTCTCGCTCACCGTGATCAACCGTCGGCGTCGCTCGTTCGTCCCCTTCTTGGGCGTCACGAGATCCGAGACGGTCAGCGTCGTGGTCTCCGCCGGCGTCATCGTGCGGACCCGGTCGTAGACCCCGGCCTCCTGCATCACGCGCTTGAGGTCTTTGGGTTGGACGTAATCCTCGAAGTCGAGCACGACGACGTCGGTGAGGTTCCGGTCGAGAAACGTTCCGATCTCGCTGAGAACATCTGCGACCTTGATTGCCCCGAGCTCGCACAGGTCGTGACAGAAGTACAGCTCCTGGCCTTTGGTCGAAGTGTCCGCGGTTCCCGTGAGCGCACCGACGCGCGCCAACGCGTCGACGGCCTGCTTGCCGCGCTCGCGTTCGAGTTGCGGGCGGTTGATGCCGCCGGCGAGGTTCGTACGTACGAGTCCGTTGTCGTCGCGGCCGTAGTACACGTCGAGCATCAGAAACCGCGCGCCGGCGTTGAGCTGTTCACCCACTGTGATCGTGTGTTCGGCGCTCAGGAAGTTGTAGGCGCTCGACGACATCGAGTTGTGACTCGCCGCCCACACGACCTGGTTGAGCGGCTGCGCACACAGCTCGAAATAGCCATTGCACCCCTGGCGCGCCGCGTTGGCCTTCGGGTCCTCGTGCGTCGCGGCCGCCAACGCCACGGCGATCGACGCGGATCCGAACACCGCCAGCACCATTGCCCCGGCGACCACAGCGAGCCACCGCCGCCGGAGCCGGGCGATCGTGTGATCGGTGGCAAGGACTCCCGCGGCCCGCAAGCAGACGATCACCCCGACGTAGAGCGCTCCGAGCGCAACGAGGTCGACCAACAGACCGGCGATCCCCGGCGGATCGGTGAGGAACGCCGTCCCGAGCACCACCAGAGCGAGACCACCGGCAAAGCGCCACCGCGGACGCGTGCGCTTCGCCGCGATCCATTCGGCGAGGCGCCGCCGGCGCTCGCGCAGGTCGCCACCGTCGCGCCCGGGCGCGGGCGCCAAGGCGAGCCCGAGCAC
>JANLTQ010000180.1:0-8371 GCA_031363005.1 Acidimicrobiia bacterium
AGCGCGGCCGGTTCGGGCGTGCACCTGCAACGCGTCATCACCGAACAGCGTTGGCTGACGGCCGAACCCGTCTGCGAGATGTTGACTGGGATGCGGTTGCTCGTAGTCGCGACGAGCACCCGAGACGGCCGTCCGATTGCCGGTCCGGTGGATGGGATCTTCTACCGCGGCGACTTCTATTTCGGATCGGCACCGGACTCGGTCCGCTTCACGCACATCCGCGAGCGTCCCGCGGTCTCGGCCACCCACGTTCCCGGCGAGGAGTTGGCCGTCACCGTCCACGGACGCGCGGTGCCCATCGACGTCGGCGCGCCGGAACACGCCGGCTTCCGCCAATCCCTGCTCGACATCTACGTGCCCCGCTACGGAGCTGAGTGGGAGTCGTTCCTGGATAGCGGGGTCCAGTACGCGCGTATCCACGCGACGCGCATGTTCACCTTCTCGATGCCGGACGAGTGATCAGCCGTCTCGTCTCGTCAGTACTCGATCTTCACTTTGCATCCGCTTCGATCCGCGCCTGGGCGAGGCCGACGGCAGCCCGCAGGTCGCTCCGAGCACTGCGCAGACCTTCGATGAGCGCGGTACCGACGTCGGTGGCCTCGGAGGTCAGCGAGTCCAGCCGGGTGCGTGCGCCACTCCACGCGGCCTCGGCCGCGTCCAACGGACCCGCGGTGTCGTCCCGTAGCTCCATCCGACCGAGATCGGCTTGAACTCGCAAGGCGTCGATTCGGGCCTTCCAGACTTCCAAGATCGCGTCGGTGGATTCTCGGCCGAGCTGGATGATCAGCTCCTCGAGCTCACGAACCTTCTGCGTGAGTTCTTCCACTCGCTCGGATCGCTCGGTTGCCATTGCGTCAGTCATGGGAATCCTCTCGTCGGAGCTCCACTCTCCTGACATTTCGGCCTCGCCAGTAGGGGCGAAGGTCACGAAGCGGCGATGTGCGTGAACTTTGGACTGACTTCGACTGTTGACGACGAGGGCGTCACGACGGGTATCTCGGTTGACGACACTGCCACTCGGGACCTTCGCCTCTTCCGTCGTACGTCGGTTGCGGCGCACGCTTCAGGTGCGCTCACCAGATGCAACCGAAGGAGGTTGCTGCCATGACGGTGATGCCAACTGGATCGACTCCACCGGTGAGTGGACCTACGGACGGTTCGTCATCCGATCGATCGCCTACAACGTTGACGAGTGAACCCGGCTCCGGGCCCCCGGGCACGGTCGACCTCTACTGGATTCCACTCGGCGCGGGCGCAAACGTCGTCAGAGTCAGCGGCGCAATGTTCGAGGCGATCTCGGCGCGGCTGCGCCACCGGAATCGGTCCGACCTGTACCACTCGGCGCTCGTGATCGACGTTCCCGAAGGTCACTTCGTCATCGAGCAGGCGCCGGTTCCCGCGGGGTCGTGACGAACTCGGTACCGGCGAGATGTGGAACTCCAACTCCGTCGTTGCGTGGGCACTCGCTCGTGGCGGAGCCGCCGTCGAGACCATTCGATTCCCCGCGGGCGGTCGAGCCCCCGGGTGGCATGCGGGGCTCGCAATCGCGACCGGAAGTCTCGTCGCGGCCGCGTGCGATCCCTCCGAGCACTGACGTCACACGGGGCGGCCGAGCAAGAACGTGGCCGAGAGATCTTCGCCCCAGCTACAGAAGTCGGGGACGGTCGGGAGGCCGAGCGAGCGGAGCTCGCCGGCAATCTGGCCTGTACCCAGGGTCACCTGGACGTCCTTCGGATCAACGATGCCCCGCCCGAGTTCGATGTCGAGTGGCGTGCCGTAGGGAACGCCGTCGAGGTAGGAGTAGCTCACTGCCTCCATGCGTGTGCGAGGACCGACTGGTTGCACTCGTGGAACCCCAACGGTGAGCGCCATGGTGTCGCCCTGCCAGAGTTCCGAGTGCACGGCGTTGTCCTCGTAGCTCACGTCGATTCGTTCGACGGTTTTCGGGAATCCCATGACCGCGTTCCCGGCTTCGCACGTGAAGGCTTGGTCCACCGGCATTCGATACACGAAGGAGCCGATCACGTCGGCTGACGCACCCACCGGGCGAGCGAGAAATCCGAGGTTGACTTCGTTGTAGTCACCCCAGGGGTTGTCCCGGTAGTCGCAGATGCTCACGATGAGCTGGGCGATGCCATCACCGACTTCGACGAGCTCGAAGGCGTCCCCGGGAAGGAGCGGTGATGCGGCGGCGGTCGCGACGCTGAATCCCATCGTGATGGCGTTGAAGGCGCGGACCTCCATCGGGAAGGTGATCGGGCGCCCTTGGATCTGGCCCCATTCGATAGCTGTGTCCACTGCGTACTCCTCGTGCTTTTGGGACGGCAGACGTTGCCGTCGGCGATCGTGGTGCCCCCCGACCGTGAGCGCCATACTCGCGCCGGTGCTGCAATTCAACCGAGGCGAGTTGGAAAAACTGACCCTTGCCACGGGGGTCGATCATCGATAGGTTTCCGATCAGTGATCGTAAAACTATCGCCGATAGCAAGTAGAGGGCAGTGAGCCCGTCGGCGACCTCACCTGGGCTGGGAGGAGGGGACCGGACGCAGCGCCGACACGCGGCCAAACGGGACGCGATCGTGGCCGAGGCGTGGATACTCGCCCGTCGGGATGGGCTGGCCGCACTCTCGTTGCGTGACCTGGCGGAACGCGTCGATCTCCGCCAACCGTCGCTGTATGCCTACTTCGATTCGAAGCTGGCGTTGTACGACGCGATGTACGTCGACGGCTACCAGCAGATGCTCGAGCAGGTTCGGGCACTGGCGCAGGTGGACGACGCACGCGAGGCGCTCATCCAGTTCGTCGAGTTCTGTGTGCGCTTCGCCACCGAAGACGTCGTGCGCCATCAGTTGCTCTTCCAGCGCACGATTCCCGGCTTCAAGCCGTCACCGACGTCGCGGGAGCTGTCGGGCGCGTTTCTCGACATCGGTCGGGAGCGGCTGATGGCGGTGGCTGCGATCGATGTGGCACGCGGTGACGGGTTCGTCTTTACCGCCATCGTGGCGGGGTTCACCAACCAGCAAGTGTTCAACGACCCCAACGGCGACCGATGGCTCCAGCTTTCCCGCCGGGCCATCGAAATGTTCCTCGCCGATGTCGACCAACGATCGAAGCCGTCTCAGCCTGCCAAACGATCCCAGCCGTCCAAGCGGTCAACCAAATCGCGCACGTCGCAGCCAACCGTGAAACCGAACGACAAGGAGCAATGATCATGGGACTTCTCATCAATCAGGAAGCACCCGATTTCGGGGAGTGGAAGTCTCCCAAGCCTTACATCCGCATCGTCCCGCAGCCGCGCTGATCATGCGGATCGTCGTGTTGGGTGCAGGGTTCGGCGGTCTGGAGCTGACCACCAGACTGTCGGAAGAGTTCGGAGCAGACGTCGACATCGTCCTCATCGACAAGACCGAGGATTTCGTCTTCGGGTTCTCGAAACTCGAAGTGATGTTCGGCCGGGCGCACGCCGAACAGGTGCGTCACCCGTACCGAGATTTCGTCAAGGCCGGTGTGCGGTTCGTGCAGTCGACGATCCGGTCGATCGACCCTCACACGAAGCGCGTCGAAACCGACGCCGGGACCTTCGACGCCGACGTGCTCGTTGTTGCACTCGGCGCGGACCTGCACCCGGAGGCGACCCCGGGGCTCGTCGAGGGCGGCCACGACTTCTATACCGAAGCCGGAGCGTTCGCACTGAGAGAGGTGCTGGCCGACTTCGGCGGTGGACGGGTGATCGTCGCCGTGACGTCGACACCCTTCAAGTGCCCGCCGGCGCCGAGCGAGACCGCGCTCTTGATGCACGACTTCCTGACGGGCCGCGGGTTGCGTGAGCAGTCGAGCATTGCGCTCCTCATGCCGATGCCGGTGCCCATCCCGCCGTCGCCGGACGCGTCAAGCGCACTGCTCGCGGCGTTCGCCGAGCGCAACATTCAATGGTGTCCCCAGACCTTGGTTCGCGCGCTCGATGCGGACCGCCGAGTTGCGATGCTCGCGGACGGCGGTGAGATGGAATACGACCTCTTCCTCGGCGTGCCGACCCATCGCGTCCCGGACGTGGTCGCACAGTCCGGCATGACCGTCGACGGTTGGATTCCCGTGGATCCGTTGACGCTCGAGACGCAGTTCCCCGGCGTCTATGCCGTCGGTGACGTCACCAGCGTCGGGACACCCAAAGCTGGTGTCTTCGCCGAGGGTCAAGCCATGGTGGCGGCCGACGGCATCAGTGCGCGCATCCGCGGTGCTGAACCCACGGCGCACTACGACGGCCACGGCATCTGCTATCTCGAGTTCGGCGATCATCAGGTCGCAAAGGTGGACGTCACGTTCCTCAGCGGGCAGACGCCACGCGGTGCGCTCGAAGGCCCGTCGCCGGCGTTCACCGCGGAGAAGAGCGACTTCGGAACGACGCGCGTGAAACGTTGGTTCGGTCGCTCCTGGCCGTGAACTGAGGTCACGCGGTCACGTAGCAACACGGCCTACGGTGTGACCGGCGGGGGTTGGCACGCTCGTTGTTGTATCGGTATTCGCAGGACCTCGTGACCGGGGTCGCGTGAGGGGGTTGGCAATGTCGAGCAGGCCTCGGTCGTGGTTCGCACTGGCACTCGTTGTCGGCCTGGCCGCGTGCGGAAGTAGCAGCGGCAGTAAGAGTTCCGGTCCGTCGAGTTCGCCGTCGAGTTCGCCCGCGAGCGACTCGCCGGCGAAGAGCGCAGACAAGAAAATCGACGCGTGCAGCTTGCTCTCGGAGGCCGAGGCCGAGTCGATGCTCGGGGAGCCATTGAGCAACACCGGGCCGGGCGCCGGCGTCGGCCAGAGTGTGTGCGAGTGGGACACTGCGTCTTCGTATTCGGTCACCATCAGCGTTGGGAGTCCTGGTACCGCACCCGACGACAAGCTCACGCTCGACCCGGTCCTGGGGACACCCCAACCGGTCGCGAGTCTGAATGGGAAGGGCTCGTACCTGGGCAGCGGAACCGTGTACTTCACCGCAGGCACTCGGTTGAACTCGGTCCAAGTCGTCAGCGCCAACTTTGGTGGCTCGGGTGACCGCACCAAGGCCGAACAGCTGGCCACGCAGCTGGTACCAAAAATCGCAGCTGCGTAGGCGCGACCTCAACGATCTCGGAGCTGCGCTCGGCCACGGTACGCCGACGGCCTTGGGCTGGTTTTGCGAACCGGGGCCGAAACGGGGGACGCTTGGTGATTGTCGATTGCCATTACCGAAGACCATCGCGCCCTGAGCCAGACCGCCTCGGACTTTCTCGCCCGCCACGGTGCCCGCGCCGCATCCCGGGCGCTGCTCGAAGCCGAGTCCGAGGAGCTGCCTGCGTTCTGGGTTGAACTCGCCAAACTCGGGTGGCTCGGCCTTCATATTCCCGAAGCGCACGGCGGGTCGGGCTTCGGGCTTCCCGAGCTCGTCATCGTGGTGGAGGACCTCGGTCGCGCCGTGGCTCCCGGTCCGTTCGTCCCGACGGTCATCGCCAGTGCAGTCATCGCCGCGGCGGCGTCCAAGGAGATGCAGGCTGCGCGGTTGCCGGGTCTCGCCGACGGCAGCGTGATCGGGACCGTCGCGCTCGGCGGCGACGTCGAGATTCGTGACGGTGCGGCCCACGGATCGGCGGGCATCGTGATCAGCGGTGGCCTGGCGGATCTCCTGCTCGTGGCGGTCGGTGATGACGTCGCCGTGGTCGACCTTTCCGGCGGCGCCGCCACCGTCGAGACCCCGACCAACCTCGATCCCACCCGCCGCGCCGCGCGGATCACGCTGACCGGCGCGCCGGTGCAGTTGATCCCGGGTGCACGTCAGGTGCTGACGGACCTGTCCCGGTTGCTCTTCGCCGCCGAGGCCACGGGCATTGCGATCGAGTGCACCGAGATGGCGGCGGAGTACGCCAAGGTGCGCGAGCAGTTCGGCCGTCCGATCGCGATGTATCAAGCGGTCAAGCATCACTGCGCCAACATGCTGGTCGCCGCTGAACTCGCGACTGCTGCGGTCTGGGATGCGGCCCGCGCCGCCGATGCCGGCGACGATCAACGCTCCTACACGGCGGCGATCGCGGCAACGCTCGCCATCCCCGCGGCCGACCTCGACGCCCAACTCAACATTCAGGTTCACGGTGGCATCGGGTTCACCTGGGAGCACGACGCGCACCTCTACTTGCGGCGGGCCACGGTGATCGAGTCGGTGATCGACGCCGAAGCTGCGGCCGCCGACGCGGTGAAGTTCACGCGCAACGGCGTACGGCGGGAACGGTCTGTCGACCTTCCGCCCGAAGCCGATGCGATCCGAGACACTGTTCGCGAGTTCGTTGCGAGCGTGGCGGGCCTCGACCATGACGCGCGCCGCCACGCGCTCGTCGAGACCGGATACGCGATGCCGCACTGGCCCGAGCCGTGGGGGCGCGAGGCCACTGCCGTCGAGCAGCTCGTCATCGAGCAGGAGTTCGCGGCGGCCGGCATTCAACGGCCGGCGCTCGGGATCACCGGCTGGGTCATCCTCACGTTGATCCAGCACGCCACCGAAGACCAAGTGGCCCGATGGGTGAAGCCGGCCGTGAATCAAGAGTTGATCTGGTGTCAGCTGTTCAGCGAGCCCGATGCGGGTTCGGACGCCGCCGGGGTGCGGACGAAAGCGACCCGAGTCGACGGCGGGTGGACGATCACCGGCCAGAAGATCTGGACCAGTGGCGCGCACACCGCCAAGTACGGACTCGCCACCGTTCGGACCAACCCCGACGTCCCGAAGCACAGCGGTATCACCACCATGGTCATCGATATGGAGGCCGACGGTGTGGAGGTCCGGCCGTTGCGAATGGTCACGGGTCAGGCGGAGTTCAACGAGGTGTTTTTCGACGACGTGTTCATTCCGGACGACGATGTCGTCGGCCCAGTCGACGGCGGCTGGACCGTCGCGCGCGCGACCCTCGGCAACGAAAGCGTGAGCATCGGCGGTGGCCAAGGCGGGATGTCACTGCCCGGCGACGCGCTCATCGCGCCTTTCGACGCGCATCCGGAGCGGCTTCCCGGCGGTGCCGGTCGGGTCGGTCGGTACATAGCAACCTCGGAGGCAATGACGTTGCTCAATGTGCGGAGCGCGCAGCGGGCAGTGTCCGGCGGCGACTCGATCGCCACCGGCAACGTTACGAAGCTGGTGCTCTCAGAGATCGGCCACGAGGCGGCGGCGATCCTGGCCGCGCTGAGCGGCGATGAGTTGGCGTTCCTCGACGGTCCGGCCGCGATGTCGGGCTTCCTCGTGCTGATGCATCGCGCGATGTCGATCGCCGGTGGAACGTCGGAGATCAAACGCAATCAGATCGGGGAGCGCATTCTCGGCCTCCCGCGTGACCCACTGATTCGCTGACCGCATCGGGGCCGTCGGCCGGTCCACGAACCGAGGGGTCAACCGGTGACGACGATCGCAGCTCGGGTGGTGAGCTTCGCGTTTGCAGGCGTGGTCATGATCACCGTTTGATTCGCACCGGCGGGGAGCACGGTGATCGTGCCGGTGCCGGTTACCGCGAGCGGTGTCGCAAGCGTGAGTTTCAGGGATTTGCCACGGCACGCGGCGTTGATGCCGCGGACCTGCACCGCAGTCGTCGTGTACAGGTGCGCGGTCGCATCGAAGGCATTCGTGTACCGCATGGTCACACCGTTCCTGTCACAACTCGTGACGGTCCCGTTCGTCGCGCCGAGGCCGGCGACGGTCAGGCCGCCGAGGCTTGCGGCGGATGCGGCTGCGAGGCCGAAGCATCCCAGCCCGAGGAGCAGCACCGCGCCGCGCTGGCCTCGTCGGTGGCGCCGAGGCGCCGGGCGCGCGTTTCTTGTCATTTCCACGTTGGTTCCTCCGCCGATATTCAGACTCGGAGATGGTGTCGGCAGGCACGGGAGCGTTCGTCAGATTCGATCGACTCCTTTTTGCCGCCCCCAACCCGGACAAAAATGATGATTCGGACATAGATCTTCCCGGAGCGGTCACTGGAGAGGAAGCCGTCCCTCCTACGCGAGTTTTCAGTTGGCGACCAGCGGGTAGTTACTGAGGGACGAAGTCTTTACTTGCACACGCTTGGTAGTCGTCGGGATGGGCGTGCTTCGAAGAGCACATCGACGATTTCGGATCGATCGGCAGGGACCATGAACCTCAAAGAGGCGGCACACCATCTCGGGGTGCATTACCAGACCGCCTACAAGTGGGTTCGAGCGGGAGAACTCGTCGCCGTGCGGGTCGGGGGCCGCTACGAAGTTTCGCCTGCCGCAATACAACGCTTCGAGGCGTCTCGAAATGCGGTGGTCGGCGATGACGAGTCAATGCCGATTCCCGCGTTGGCGGGCCTGGTCGAGATCGACCCTGAGGACTTGATCGAGGAACTCGAGGCGCTCG
>JANLTQ010000201.1:0-6906 GCA_031363005.1 Acidimicrobiia bacterium
CGGCCTGCTGATCGCCGGTGAGCTCGAACGGCAACGCGCCGAGAAACCGGTCGACGAGTTCACCCGTGACCTGGTGAGCGATGCCCGTCGCTTCCGCTTCGATGGCGCGCTTCCGGGCGACCAGACCCACCTGCATTCGCAGGAACTCGTCGAACCGCAGCCGCCGCTTGGCGCGCTCGGCGTCACGCACCGAGTCGGGAACGTGCACGTCGTGATACGCGGTGGTGCGGTCGATGAGCTTCAACTCGTCGAGCACCGGTTGGGGCAGCGTCTCCGCCCGCGGCCCGACCCATTCGAGGACCGCCGCCACCACCGGTTGGATCTCCCAGGACGACACGTCGGCCTTCCCGGACTGCGGATAGATCGGCATCACCACACCGGTCTTGGTGTCCCCGACGCGGCCGAGCACGTCGACGACGGGGTTCGTCATCTGGCGTTTGCCGCGGTAGACGTCGAGCTTGCCGTAGAGCGCCACTTCCGTCCCCGGCGCGAGCTGCTTCTCGCGCCACGGCTGATTGAAGAAGACGAGATTCAGCAACCCGCTGCCGTCCTCGACGACGACCTCGACCATCTTCTTGCGGTTGCGCGTAATCCGACTCGAACTCCGCTGGACCTCGGAGACGATCGTCGCCTCTTCACCCACCTCGAGGTCCGCGATCTCGGACTTGCGGGTGCGGTCGTGATAGCGGCGCGGGTAGTGGCCGAGCAGGTCGAGCACGCTCTCGATCGGCGGGGACATCGCGGCCAACTTGTCGAGCATTCGCGCCGAGATCCCCGGTACGTCACCGAGCGGCGTCTTCCCCAGCGAGCGGAGTGTTTTGGGAGCCGTGACTACTCCACCCCGATTAGATACGGGTACAGCGGTTGGCCGCCGTCGTGGACCTCGACCTCGACGCCCGGGTAGCGCAACCCGAGGTGCTCCCGCACCCGTTGCGTGTCCCCGGCGCGTGCGTCCGCGCCCACCAGCACCGTCACGATCTCGGACTCGTCGTGGACGAGCGCGTCGATCAGCGCAAACGCGGCCTCGGCCGCGGACGTGGTCGCGACGCAGATGCCCTCACGACTGATCGCGATCCAGTCTCCCTTCCGGATCGGACCACACTCGGCCACGGTGTCACGCACGGATTGGGTCACTTCACCCGCGGCGGTGCGCGCCACTGCTTCGGCAAGCGCCGCAACGTTGGTCTGCAGATCCGCGTCCGGGTCGTAGCCCACGAGCGCGCCCAGCGCCTCGACCATCGAATGGGTCGGCACGACCGCCACCGACTTCTCGGTGAGCGCATCCACCTGGCGCGCCACCGGCACGATGTTCTTGTTGTTCGGCAGGATGATCACCGAGTCCGACGGACACCGTTCCACTGCTTCGAGGATCTGCGCGGTCGACGGGTTCATGGACTGGCCGCCGGCCACGATCTCCTGCACCCCAAGGCTCGCGAGCAATCGGCGCACACCGTCACCCACACCGATCGCGACGACCGCGGTCTCGACCAGGTCTTCGGGCGCGTGCACGATGGGTTCGACGATCGCCGCGTGGTCCGCGACCCACTGCTCTTCCCCGAGCTCTTCGAGGAGATCGGTGACGCGGATCTTGTACGGCCGGCCCGCTTCGATCCCGGCCTCGACCGCGCCACCGATGTCGTCGGTGTGGACGTGACAGTTCCACGTGCCATCACCGCCGACGACGACGATCGAATCACCGAGCGCAGCCCAGGTGCTCTTGAACGACGGGATGGTCTCGTCGGCCGCGTCGAGGAAGTACATGACTTCGTACCGGAGCAACGACACGTCGCCGGCCGCCGCGTGGGCGCCGACCACAGCTGGCGCAGCCCGTTCGGCCGGGAGCGGGATCGAACGCCCGTCGACCACTTCCAGGAAGGCGTCGAGCAACAACGTGAAGCCCTGACCGCCGGCGTCGACCACGCCCGCGTCACGCAGGACCGGCAACATCTCGGGGGTCTGCGCTACGGCTTGGCGAGCGGCCACCGCGGCGTCGTCGAGCACGTCCACGAGACTCGTAGTGCCCTTGCCGTGCGCGCCTTCGGCGGCGTCGGCCGACCAGCGCACGACGGTCAGGATGGTTCCCTCGACCGGGCGCATCACAGCTTGATACGCAGCGTCCGACGCAGTCCGCAGGGCCGTGGCAATTTCGGCCGGGCCGACCGCGTCTCGACCACGGAACGTGTCGGCCAGACCGCGCAGGATCTGGGACAAAATGACGCCGGAGTTCCCGCGCGCCCCCATGAGGGAGCCATGGGAGATGGCCTGGCACACCTCGTGCATGACCTCGGCCGAACCCAGTTCCTTCACCACCGACTCGACCGTCAGCGTCATGTTCGTGCCGGTATCGCCGTCGGGCACCGGGTACACATTCAGGCGGTTCAGTGCCTCCTGGTGGTCACGGAGCGCGTCACGAAACCGAGTCATGACCCGGCGAACGTCGGTTGCGTCGAGCTGCTCGAGTGCCGCCATGCCGCCGCATCGTAGGCGTCGACTGACCCGTTCCGACGGCTTGCTGCTACCCTTCGTCGCTCTTCCACGAGTGTCGAGTCGCCCGGTACTCGGGGTCCGGCATCGCCCCATCGTTCGAACATCGAGTTGAGGACTTCACCATGGCATCCGTCTGCGAGGTTTGCGGCAAGGCCCCGATCTTCGGGAAGAACCTGAGCCACTCACACCGTCGCACCAACCGACGCTGGAACCCGAACGTGCAGCGAGTGCGCGCGATCGTCAACGGGTCCCCGGTCCGCCTGCAGGTGTGCACCTCGTGCATCAAGGCCGGCAAGGTCACGAAGCCGTAGCGATGCAGGGTGTCGTGCGAAGTTTCGATCCCGGCACCGGCGAAGGCGTCCTCGTCACGACGGACGGCGATCGCGCGGAGTTCCTGTTGGCGTCCAACGCGCTCGAGGGCTCGATCTTTCGCATGCTCCGTCAAGGCCAGCGCGTGAACTTCGACGTCGACGCGCGCGGTCATGCCATTGCCGTGAGAAGCGGGGCGGAGAAAGACATGGCGCTCCCGCCCGACGTCCAGGTGTAACGAAGAGCACGGGCGGGCGAATGGGGTTGGACGACGACAGCACTCTCGCCGGTTGGCACCGTGATCCCTCGGGTCGTCACGAGCTGCGCTTCTGGAACGGCGATCGCTGGACCGAGCACATCATCGACGACGGCATTCCCGGACTCGACGCCCCGACCCGCAGCGGCCGCACACCAGCCGCAGCTGCGCCGACACCACCACCGCCACCGCCACAAGCTGGGGGGCACGCACCACTCGAGGTCGATCCCCCCACCGAAGTCCCGGAGGCCGAGGTCGTCGAAGCCGCCGAGGTCGACCACCACGACGTGGACATCGTCGAACTCGAAGCCGCAGAAGCGGCGGAGGTCGTCGAAGCCGACGTCACCGCGGAGGCCGACCGCGAGCCGGCGATGAGCATGACGAGTCGGCGCACCGATGCACGCGTGGGCTCGGCCACCGCACCTGAACAGTCACGCCCTCGTGCGGCGGAGCCGTCGCCGGGCGTTCGAGGCCGCATCACGCCGCCCACCGATCAGCCATTCATCGTCGAACCCAAAGCCGGACCGGCGACCGAACCCGAGCCGGTCGTCGAACCTCATGCGAGCGTCGAGCCGGAACCGGTTGTCGAGCCTGAACCGATCGTTGAACCCGAACCCGAACCGGTCGCAGTTGTCGAACCCGAGCCGATCCCCGAACCCGTGTCAGAGCCACCGGCGGCAACCGGCCATCTCGCGGTGAGCGGCCGGGACGCCAACCCACGGGCCGTCATGGTGGGGCCGAGCGTTGCGTCACCCACTGGGAACAGCGCCGGATCGAACACCAGCGCGATTGCCGACCCGCACGTCGCCGGCGGAGCCGCAAATCCGCAGGAGCGGATCGATGCGCCGCGGGTGGCCGGAGTCTCCCCGGTCCCGGTCAAGCGGTACCGGCCCGGATCGCCGCCACCGAGTCCCTTCGCTCGTCAACCGGCACTGCCGGCCTCGAGCGGCCCCATCGGCACGGTCGTGAAGGCCTGGTATCGCAGACCGCTCGTCTGGGTCGTGATGGCGCTCGTCGCTGCACTCATCGGCGGGGCCGTGTTCGTGGCCACCAACCGCAGCACCGGAAATACGGCGCGCGCTCCCCTCAACGGGCGAGCCCCGGCCGGAGCACCACGTGGCAGCAAGGTGATCGACGGTGACGGATTCGGCATCGCCGCACCCATCGGTTGGTTCACAACCTCTGACCCGGGTCGCACCTTCCCGCAACTGAAGCGCACCAACTGGACCACCCCCCTCGCGGCCATCAAGCCGGGTACGAGCGAAGGGCTCCTGGTTGTCTCGCTCCACGATCTGGCCCACTCGCCGCAGGTCGACCCGGACCGGTTCTGGACCGACCAGGTCGTCGGCCCGGGCGCCGAACACCCGATCACACCCGGCCCGCCGCTCGGGGTCCATGGATTCCGCGCCAACCGCGTCTCCATCTCGGACCTGTCCGGGACCGTGATGGTCGCGGCTGCGATCGACACGGGTGACCACACCTATCTCGTCGCCTTCACCGGACCTGATTCGGCGACGGCGAACGACCGTTTCGAACGACTCATCCAGACCTTCGACGCTCGCTGAGTGGCAAACGGCCGCCGGGCCGTCACTACACTTTCCGGACCTTCTCGCGGAGTCGCGGGGGAAGAAGGAGCCAATCGTGTCGATCGTCGAAAACGCGCCTACCAAGCACAAACGCCTGCTGGCATGGGTCGAAGAGATGGCCGAGCTTCTCCAGCCGGATGCCGTCCACTGGTTCGACGGTTCCGATGCCGAAGCCGACCAGCTGTGCCAGGGATTGGTAGACGCCGGCACCTTCGTGCCGCTCGACCCGGCCAAGCGACCCAACTCGTACTGGGCGGCCACGGACCCCTCGGACGTGGCGCGCGTCGAGGACCGCACCTACATCTGCTCCACCACCGAGGCCGGCGCCGGCCCCACCAACAACTGGAAGGACCCCGCCGAGATGCGCGGGATCCTCGACGGACTCTTCACCGGCGCGATGAAGGGCCGCACGATGTACGTCGTGCCGTTCAGCATGGGCCCGCTCGGTTCACCGCTCTCGTACATCGGCGTCGAGATCACGGACTCGCCCTACGTCGCGGTGAGCATGCGCACGATGACGCGCGCCGGTCAGGCTGCGCTCGACGTCCTCGGTGACGACGGCGAGTTCGTCCCGTGCGTGCACTCCCTGGGTGCACCGCTCGCCGAGGGCGAGGCGGATGTTGCGTGGCCGTGCAACGCCGAGGAGAAGTGGATCGTGCACTTCCCCGAGACCCGAGAGATCTGGTCCTACGGTTCGGGCTACGGCGGCAACGCACTGCTCGGCAAGAAGTGCTTCGCGCTGCGCATCGCGTCGGTGATCGCGCGTGATGAAGGCTGGCTGGCCGAGCACATGCTCATCCTCAAACTCACGTCGCCGGCTGGACAGGCGCACTACATCGCGGCTGCGTTCCCGTCGGCGTGTGGCAAGACGAACCTCGCGATGCTGATCCCGTCGATCCCCGGCTGGAAGGCCGAGACCATTGGCGACGACATCGCGTGGATGAAGTTCGGTCCCAACGGCCGACTGCACGCGATCAACCCCGAGTTCGGATTCTTCGGTGTCGCCCCCGGCACCAACATGGAGACCAACCCGAACGCGATGCTCACGCTCGAGTCGAACACCGTGTTCACGAACGTTGCGCTCACCGATGACGGCGACGTCTGGTGGGAGGGCATCGACGCGCCCGCGCCGGCGCACCTCACGGACTGGAAGCGCAACGACTGGACGCCGGCCTCGGACACCCCGGCGGCGCACCCGAATTCGCGCTTCTGCGCGCCGGCCTCGCAGTGCCCGGTCGTGGCCGACGAGTGGCAGGACCCCGCAGGCGTGCCGATTTCTGCCGTGCTCTTCGGCGGCCGCCGCGCCACCACCGTGCCGTTGGTCTATGAGTCCCGCGACTGGAACCACGGCGTGTTCGTCGGCGCCACGATGGGCTCGGAAAAAACTGCGGCGGCGTTCGGTGGGCTCGGCGATCTCCGGCACGACCCCTTTGCGATGCTGCCGTTCTGCGGCTACCACATGGGTGACTACTTTGCCCACTGGCTTTCGATGACCGACCGCACCGACGAGTCCAAGTTGCCCCGCATCTACGGCGTCAACTGGTTCCGCAAGGACGCCGACGGCAAGTTTCTCTGGCCCGGATACGGCGAGAACTCACGCGTGCTCGCCTGGATCGTCGGTCGCCTGGAGGGCACGGCCGGAGGCACCGAGACCGCGATCGGCGTCGTTCCCTCCGTCGACGACCTCGACCTCACGGGACTCGACGCCACCCCCGAGCACGTTGGGGCTGCGCTCCTCGTGGACCCGGAGCAGTGGAAGGCCGAGTGCGCCAGTACCCGCGGCCACTTCGACTCCTTCGGCGATCACCTCCCGCAACAGTTGGTCGACGAACTCGAAGCACTCGAGCAACGCTTGACGTAAGCCCCGGGCGTTTGGCGTTTCAGGCCGCACACCTTGTCGGCTCGTACGCCTTTTCGGCTCGTACGCTCGCACTCCGATGGTCGGCCGCGAGTGGGTCTCGCTCCCTCGCTGCTCACTCCGCTCGTGCCTCGCTACGTTCGGGAGTGTCGAACCCTGACGTAACTCCACCGCAATCCCGAGCGTTTGTCGTTTGAACCGCCGCCGAGGTGAGTCAGGCGACAAGCGCCGCAAGGCCGAAACACCCACTCGCAAGCGTTTGTCGTTTGAGCCGCCGCCGAGGTGAGTCAGGCGACAAGCGCTGTGCTGAGCCGCGGCGTGACGCTGCTCGCGCAGGACAACTAAACAACCCCCATGACTGACGATGCATCGGGGCCGACCGTCGAGCAGATGGCGGCGGCCGTCGCCGG
>JANLTQ010000212.1:0-5086 GCA_031363005.1 Acidimicrobiia bacterium
ATCTGGGCGATGATGTCCTTGCGGGAGTTCTCGCTCACCGTCACCAAGCGGGGCACCTGACGCGCCACCTTGATCTGCATGTCCAAAAATGCGTACCAACGTTTGAGATTGAACCGCTGGAACGCGCTGGTGGCGTGCGCGAGTTCGAGGTCGCGGTCGACCGTGATCGGGTGGTGCAAGGTCGCGCACACGGGCCAGCCGTCGTTCATCATGCTGACGAGACCGGAACCGAAGGACTGGTTGTCGTGGACCAGATCGAAGTCGGCCCGGTGGTGGGACAACCAGCGGTACGCCCTCCTGGTGAACGCCCACGGCTCGGGGAACACGCCGGTGCACATGAGTCCGAACTCACCGAGATCCGTGGTGTCCCGGAACTCCCACGGCCACGGAACCCGGAACGGGTTGCTACTGGGGTAGAGGTCGAGACTCGGGATCTTGATCAGATTCTGCGGATCGTCGAGCTCGGGGTACGGCGGGCCGGAGAGCACCTCGACGTGGTGGCCGAGTTCGATGGCCTCGCGAGCGATGTATCTCGTGTAGACGCCTTGGCCACCACAGTGGGGATTCCCCCGGTAGATCAGCCAGGCGACGCGGAGCGACTCTGGGAGTCGGGGGGAAGGCACCATGAGACGGGGCAGCCTAGATGAGGGCCTACGGATTCGTCCTGGCGTAGCTTTCGGCCGGTGAAATCGAGACTTTCGTCACGTGCGCTCGCCCGAACGAAGGCAGTCGCGGAGCCACGCTGGTCGCCGGATGGCGCCTGGCTGGGTTGGCTGGAGTCGATCGACGGTCGGAGCGACCTGCTGGTCATGGCGGCTGACGGTTCCGTCCCGGCGGTGGTGGTCACTGCGGAGCACGCGCTCGGCCGAGTGGGCGCCTACCGGGGCGGTATGTGGTGCTGGCGCAACGACGATTCCATGGCGGTTGTCACCGCTGACGGTTCAATCGCGATCATCGACGTCGGAGGCCGGACCGTCTCGGTGGTGCGCCACGACGGCCAGGCTGCCGCGCCGGTCGCATGGTCGGGCGGTCTGCTGTTCGCCTCGGAGCGGTCCGATGCCCTCGACGTGGTCGAGGTGTCGATGCTCGGCGAGGTGGCGCAGTCCGCGGGCCGACGTTGGTCGCACGCTGACTTCGCGTGGGACCCGACCGTGAGCGCCGACGGCGAACTCGTCGCCTGGCACGAATGGGATCTCGACGCGATGTCCTGGACCGCGTCGCGGATCGTGGTGGGGCGCCGCTCCGAAGGGCAGGGGCAGGTCGTCGCCGGTGGTGATGGCATCGCGGTCGGTCAGCCGCGCTTCTCACCCGACGGCGCGCACCTCGCCTACCTCACCGATCGGTCGGGGTTTTGGAACCTCCACATTGCCGATGCCGACGGGACGAACGTGCGCCCGCTCATCACCGAGGACCACGACCACGCCGAACCTTCGTGGGGGCCGGGGCAACGTTCCTACGCGTGGTCACCGGACTCGGACGCGATCGCGCTGTGTCGCAACGAAGCGGGGTTCGCCCGGTTGGTCGTCGTCTCGCTCGACGGTGTCGTGAGAGAACTCGCCAAGGGTTGGCACCACGGCATCGACTGGGGGAGTGCGGGAGTTGTCGCCGTACGTTCGGGCGCGAAGACCCCACCGCAGATCACCGTTGCGCACACCACAACCGGGGCGCGGCGAGTTGTCGCGCGCGGCGCGCCGGCCGGGCTCGAGTCCGGCGCACGCGAGCCCAGTCCCGTCTCGTGGTCGAACGACGGCGTGACCGTTCATGGGCTGCTGTATCCGCCCGACCTCGACGGCCCAGAGATCGATGACGCGCCGCGGGCGGCACCGCCGATGATCGTCGACGTGCACGGGGGCCCGACGGGTCAGGCCACCGTCTCGTGGGACGGGTGGTTGCGATACTTCACGAGCCGGGGGTGGGCAGTGCTGCGCCCGAACCCGCGTGGGTCCACCGGGTACGGCCGCGCCTACGCCCAAGGTCTGCGCGGGACCTGGGGTGCCGCCGACGTCGAGGACATCGCGGCCGGTATTCGCGCCGCCGCCGAGCACGGGTGGTGCGATCCGGCGCGGGTCGCAGTGAGCGGCGGCAGCTCCGGCGGTCTCACCGCGTTGATGATCGGCGCACGCCACCCTGACCTGGTGCGAGCCGTCGTCTCGGCGTACGGCGTGACCGACCTGTTCGACCTCGCGGCCACGACGCATCGCTTCGAGTCTCGGTACCTGGACGAGCTGGTGGGCGTGCTGCCCGCTGATGAGGAGAGATTTCGAGCGCAGTCGCCGGTGACCCACGCCGCCGAGATGCGCGTGCCGCTGCTCGTGCTTCAGGGTGACGAGGACACGGTGGTGCCCTTACGCCAGGCCCAACTGTTGGTGGACGCAGTGCGGAGCGCCGGCGGTGTGGTCGAGGATCACGTGTACGCGGGCGAGGGCCACGGTTGGTCGAAGATCGAAACGGTGCAGGACGAGTTGGAACGGACTGCCGCGTTTCTGGATCGCTGGGTCATGGGGAGTGAGGCGCAGTGAAGCTCGAGTACGCGTACCAAGGTCCGAAACGAGGGGTCACCCGCGCTGGTGACCGCGCGGTGCTGCTCGCCCACGGCGCCGGCGCGGACATGCACGCCGCCACACTGACGACGTTCACCGACGCGTTGAGCGCGGCCGGGATACCGAGCCTTCGGTTCCAGTACCCGTATCGCACCGCGGGCAAGAAGGTGCCCGACCGTCCGCCGGTGCTGACGGAAGCCACGCGCTGCGCCGTCGACGAGCTGGCCCGCCGCACGAAGCTGCCGGTCGAGCGGCTCGTGATCGGCGGACGGTCGATGGGAGGCCGCTACTGCTCGATGGTGGCGGCGGATGCCGACGATCCGGTGCCGTGCCTCGGCCTGGTGCTCCTCGGGTATCCACTGCACGCGATGGGCAAGCCGGAGAAGGAGCGCAGCGATCACTTCCCGCGCCTCACGATGCCGGTGCTCTTTGTGAGCGGGACGAGAGATTCACTCGCGCCGAAACCGGCGCTCACGAAGGCGGCGCGTCGGGTCCGAGGGCCTCGCGAGTTCCACTGGATTGACACGGCCGATCACGGCTTCAAGCCGCTCAAATCGAGCGGAGTCACCGTGGACGCAGCCCTGTCGGCCGCCGCCGACACGGTGACCCGGTGGGTCCGTGCGCTCCCGGATGGCAATCCCGCGTCGGGAGGAGGGGATCGATAGTCTCGGATGCGTGCCCGAGACGATCACCGCTCCAACGGAGACCCCCACGTTCGCACCGACGGCGCCGACGATCGAACCGTCGGACGCGCCCGTCGAGTCACCGTCGCGCCCGATCAGCGACGACGGCGATCACGATCGGTTCGCCCACTACGCCCGCAAGGACGACGTGACGCGCTCGATCGTGACTGGCGAGGCCATCGTCGCGTTGTGCGGCAAGAAGTGGACGCCGTCGCGGGATCCGAAGGGCTATCCGATCTGTCCCACCTGCAAGGAACGAAAAGCAGCGGGCTGGAGTCTTTGAATGCGCGTGCCCCGCGCGTTCGCGTTTGTCGATCTCTCGGGCTTCACGCGCTTCACTGATCTCCACGGCGACGACGAAGCGGTCGCACTCTTGGCAAAATTTCGTACCGAACTGCGATCGACCGCGTCGGACTTCGGAGTGCGGATCGCCAAGTGGCTCGGCGACGGTGCGATGTTGGTGTCGGTGGATACGGTCACGCTGGTCGAAGCAACCGTCACGCTGGCCGACCACTTCGCGGACGCGGGACTTCTTCCTCTGCGCGCCGGGCTCGCGGCCGGCAACGTGATCCTCTTCGAGGGCGACGACTACACCGGTGGCGCCATCAATCTGGCGGCCCGGTTGTGCGACCTTGCGCAGCCGCTTGAGGTGCTCGCCACCCTCGACGTCGGAGCACTCGTTCCCGAAGGGATCGCCGCGGTCGGCGCCGGGACGCACGACATCCCCGGACTCGCGGTTCCCGTCGAAGTCGTCCGGCTGGTGCACGCATCCCGGTTCGACGTCACCGGGGAGACGCCGCTGCCGCGGTGACTACCCTGCGACGATGAAAACCGACTGGAAGACGCTAGAGATCGAGGTTGAGCGGAACGTCGCCACCCTCACCCTGAACCGGCCCGACAAGCTCAATTGCTTCACGATCGAGATGTGGCGTGAACTCCGGGAACTCGGCCAGGCCCTGGTTGCCGAACCTGGCGACATTCGTGCGCTCATCGTGATCGGTGCCGGGCGCGCCTTCTCGAGCGGCATTGACACGTCGGTGTTCGCCGGTGGTGAGCAGGACGGCATCGCGGGCGGCCCGGATGCCGGGACTCGCCACGAAAATGCAATGGTCGACGGCATCATGCGCACCCAGGAGGCGTTCTCCTGGCTCGAGGACGCGCCGTTCGCAACCATTGCGGCGGCGCGTGGGTACGCGCTGGGGGCCGGCCTGCAGATCGCACTGGCGTGTGACATCCGCATCTTCGCTCGCGGTATCAGCGTCGGATTGCTGGAGCACAAGTACGGGATCATCCCGGACCTCGGCGGCACGCAGCGGTTGCCGCGCATCGTCGGTGTCGGCAAGGCCAAAGAGATGATCTTCACTGCGGCGCGGATCGACGGTGAGGAGTCACTCCGTATCGGGCTCTGCGAACAACTCGTCTCGGACGAGGAGTTGGAAGAAGCGGCCGCCAAGTTGGCCAAGCGCATCGCCGCGCAACCGCCGCTCGCGATCCGTCAGGCGAAGCACGCGGTCAACGTCGGATTCGATCTACCGATGGCCGACGGGCTGCGAGTAGAGGCGGAAGCACAGAGCGTGTGCCTCCCGTCGAACGACATGAAAGAAGCCATCACCGCGTTCGTCGAGGGTCGCGATCCCGTCTACCGCGGCGAGTAGACCGCCGCGCGTCTACTTCAAGATGTTGACGGCGCGGGCGATCACCAGTGCCACGGTGATCAGCGACACCGCCGATTGGCCGAGCATGGTGAGCTTCGCCCAGTGTGCGAGCGGCAGGACATCAGTGGGGCTGAACGCAGTGGCGTTCGTAAACGACAGGTAGAGGTAGTCGACGAAGTGCGGCTCCCACCCCGGCGGCGCGAACTGC
>JANLTQ010000222.1:0-7348 GCA_031363005.1 Acidimicrobiia bacterium
CCACGCGGCCGTCACGCAGGTCGAAGCCGTGCACCATGCCGGCACCAAAGAACCAATGGAACGGCACCGTCCGGGGCGGGTTGAATCCGTTTCTCAGGTAGCTGCCGTTCAGCGCGTCCGGCACGCGCCCTTGCACCGGCAGTTCGTCGACGGTCAACTCGTGCTCGATCGGGGCGTAGTTCCCCTGCATCCACCACGCAGTGTCCCGGTCGGCGGTCATCGGGGCCGGTTCCACGGTCATGGCGTGTCCTCCACAGGTGCTGGTTCGGTCAGGGCTGGGTCGGTCAGGAGCGGGGCGTCGCCTCGACGTTCGGAGCCGGTGGGCGCACCGGGGTTCGTGCCCAGATAGCTCTGCGCGAGACGAGCCGGATCGGCGGCCAGCTCGTCGGCGGGACCGTGGGCGCTCACCTCGCCGCGCACGAGGACGTACGCACGGTCGGCGATCGCGAGGGTGGCGTCCACGTGTTGCTCCACGAGCAACACCCCCACAGCAGTGTTCCGAGCAATGTCGCGCACCATCGTGAGGAGTTGCTCCACGATGATCGGCGCCAACCCGAGGCTGAGCTCGTCGATCATCAGGAGCTTCGGCCGCGCCACCAACGCGCGAGCGATGGCGAGCATTTGTTGTTCACCACCGGACATCAGGCCGGCCGGCCGGTCCAGGATGGCGGTGAGCGCAGGAAACGGGGCCAGCGCATCGGTGACCGCCGACGAGTCGCCCCGCCGCGCGGCCAGCCGCAGGTGAGCGCGCCCGGAGAGACCGTAGAAGAGCGCCCGTTCCTCGGGCACGTGCGCGAGTCCCCGGCGCGCCAACGAGACCACGGCTTTGGAGCGCATGCGGCGCGTCGCAGCCTGAGTCTCGCCGAGCACCTCGATGGTGCCGCTGATCCGCGGCAGCAACCCCGAGATGGTCTTGAGGGTGGTGGTCTTGCCGGCGCCGTTCGGTCCGAGCAACGCCACGATCTCGCCGGCCCGTACCTCGAGATCGAAGTTGCGCACCACCGGCACGCCGCGATATCCGGCGGTGAGGTCGTTCAGCGCAAGCAAAACCGGCGAGCCCGACGGCCCGTTCATGCGCCACCACCGAGGTATGCGGCAACCACCGCAGGATCGTCCTTGACCGTCGCGGTGGGACCAGAGGCGATCACGCGTCCGAGGTCGAGCACCGTCAACTCATCGGTGACGTCGAACACGAGGCTCATGTCGTGGTCCACCAGCAACACACCGATGTCGGCGGCCGCCAGCGACCTGAGAACTGCGCCGAGAGCATTGGTCTCGCTCGGGTCGAGGCCGGCAGCGGGTTCGTCGAGCAGCAACAACTTCGGCTGCGAGGCCAGCGCGCGGGCCACGCCCACCAACCGACGTTGGCCGTGCGCGAGTTCGGGCGGTCGCATCTCGGCCACCGATTCCATGCCCACCATCTCCAACGCAAAGTCGACGTCGAGCGACCGCGAACTCCTCCGGGGCGCCACCGCGTCCACCAGCGACGACCACCACTGGGGCCGATGGGCGGCCACCAACAGGTTCTCGCGCACCGTGATGTCGTCGAACAGCTCGACGGACTGGAACGTTCGCACCAGTCCCGCTCGGGCCCGCTCGTGCGCCGGGAGATCGTCGATCCGGCGGCCAGCAAGTGAGATCGCGCCGAGCGCGTGAGGGACGAACCCGCACAACGCGTCGATCATGGTGGTCTTCCCGGCGCCGTTGGGCCCGATGAGGCCGACGATGGCGTCGCCGCCAACGGTGAGCGACACGTCCTCGACGGCATGCAACCCGCCGTAGGTGACGCTCAACCCGTGGACATCGAGCAGTGCGGTCATGCGCGCGCCCGCACTCGATGGACGAGCCGCCGCGCGCCCACGCTGAGGCCGTCCGGCAACAGGATCACGACCGCGATCAACACGATGCCGCTCACCGCGAACTGGTAGCTCGACGCCTTGGCGGTCGCGCCGCCTTGGAGCTGGGTGAGGATGCCGCCGGACGCCATCAATCCCGCGATGAGCGCGCCACTGATCGACGCGATCCCACCGAGGTAACACAGCGCGAGCACCGCGAGCGCGCCCACCACCATGAACTGCTGCGGTGAGAGGGCAGGGAGTTCGTACGCCAGGAGCGCACCGCCGATCGCCGCGAGCATCGACGACACCGCGAACGCGTTGAGCTTGGTCGCACTCACGTTGATACCGGCCGCAGCAGCGGCCCGTTCGTTGCTCCGCACCGCGAGCCACCGCAACCCCGTCGGGCTCCGCCGCCAGTTGGCGACCGCCAGCCCACTCACCGCGAGGGCCACCAGCGCCAGGACGCCGAACTCGGGCCGGAAATTGTCGTGGCCGACCCCCAAGAAGCCGAGATCGATCCCGAACAGGCGCGGCCGCGGCACGTCCGTGAGTCCGTTGAGCGACGGCGAGTTGAACACCAGTTCCTCGATCGCGATCGCGGCGCCGATGGTCGCCACCGCCAGCGTCATGCCGCGCACCCGCACCGCGGGCAACCCGACGAGCACGCCGACCGCGACGGTGAGCGCGATCGCCAGCAGCGGCGCCCAGGGGAACGCCACGCCGTTCAACGCCAACTTCGCAGTCGTGAACGCGGCCAGACCCGCGAACGCGTACTGCGCGAGTGAGATCTGACCGACGTACCCGGTGAGCACCACGCTCGACAACGCGATGATCGCGGCAATCACGGAGACGACGATCGCCAGCCGCCACAGCTCGTCGAGGGTAAACAGCGCGACGACACCCAATGCCACCAGCACCAGCGTCGCGAGGAGCGGCCGGCGCGGCACCGGCGACTGTGCGAGTCGACCCTCCACCAAGGCCTCGCGGGTCGGGAGTTGCGCGCCTCGGAGCGAGATCGCGACGAGGATGAGCACCACGGGCAGCGCCTGACGCAGGCCGCCGTTCGGCAGCCAGTCCGGGAGCCAGGCGCTCCGAGCCTGGAACGTTCCGAGCGCGCTCTGGGCCATGCTGATCGCGAGGCCGGCGACGGTCGCGATGGCGAAGCTGTCGAGGCCGCCCAACAGCGCGGCGGCCAGCGCCGGCACGACGAGCAGACTCGTCTCGGTCGGGTCGAGACGGCCGGATACTCCCGCGACGAGGATCACTGCGAGCCCGGCGAACACCGTGGCGATCACCCAGTTGAGGAAGCCGAGCCGGTCCGGCGACAGACCCGTGAGCATGGCGCCGGTCTCGTGCTCGGACGCGGCGCGCGTCGCCAACCCGAAGCGGGTGTAGCGGTAGACCATGGTCAGCACGACGGCCGCCGCCACCGCGAACCCGGCCAGCAAGAAGCTCGACGTCGGGACCACGACGCTGCCGAAGTGCACCACGTCGGTGGTCAACAAGGACTTGAGTTGCAACGACGCCGAACCGGCGCCGGTTTCACTCGACCGCAGTTGCATCACGGACTGGAGATAGAGAAAAACACCGAGTGACGCGATGACCCGCGCCAACGGCGGCGCGTTGCGCAGCGGTCGGAACACCAGCGCGTAGACCACCACCCCCAACACCGCGGCGAGGACGAGCGCAATCATCAGCGCGGTGAAGACCGTCGGCCGATCGACGATGTGCACGTGCGACGGCAGTCCGATGATCGGGAGGACGAGGTCGCCACCCCGCTCGGTGCTCGAAACGTCGAAGTTCCGCAGGCCGTAGTACACGAACGCGATGTACATACCCATTGCCGCGTGCGCGAAGTTCAAGACGTTCGACGCCCGGAACGTGATGACCAGGCCGATCGCCAGCACGGCGATGACCGAACCGGCGCCGAGGCCGGTCAGCGATTGTTGAAAGTACGCGGAGATGGCGGGACCTCGACCGTTCGGATCAGCGGGCCGCGAAGGCTTGGACGTCAAGCCAGCCGGTGAGCTGGGAGATCTTCCCCTGCTTCAGAACTCCCAGGGTTTGCTGCGGCGAGCAGATCGCGGCGTAGCCGGTCAACTGTTTGCCGTTGCACGTGTACGGATGACCGAAGAAACTCGGCGCATCCTTCGCCGCCCGGAACGCAGCCAAGATCTCGGCCGGGTTGGCGTGGTCGGCGCCGAGCTTGCGGAGCATTGCGTACAGGTTCACCATCGCCCGAAACGACACCGTGCCTGCGCTCTGCGCTTGGTATTCGTACTTCTGTCCGTACCGTTCGGCGATCTCCTGGTACAGCATGTTGTCGGCGTGCTTGGGGTCGAGGTCGGCTTCGAGGTTGAAGATCGACCCGTCCGCCGCATTCCCCACCGCGTCGAGGATCTTCGGCGCGGCGCACGCACCCGTGTACATGATCGGAGCCGTGAAGCCGATCTGCTGGGCGGTCTGCATCGTCGGCACACACCCGCTGTCCGCGGTCAGCGCAATGACCGCGTCGGGCTTCGCCTGCGCGGCGGTGTTCAACGCCTGCACCATGTCGGCATTGATCGCACTCACGCTCACAAGCGTCACCTGCGCACCATGGGCCTCGAGCACCCGCTTGCCGAGGTTCGCCGAGTCCGTGATCGGACCGAACTCCGCGTAGATCACCGCGATCTTCTTGGCGTGGAGCGTCTCGACCGCGTACTGGCCCATACCGAGCACGGCCCCCCACGTACCGCCACTGAACTGGAAGCTCACCGGGCTACGCGCGGAGTCGAAGCTCACCGGGATACCGCCCACGTACGGGACACCGTTGTTCTCGAGGGTCTTGATGCCCGTGCCCCAGATGTCGATCCCGCCCACGACGGCCGCAACCTTGTCCGACACCATCTGCTGCGCGCAGCTCTGTGAGAGATCGGCGTTGAAGTTCGTGTTGCAGGTCAACAGCTTGATCGGATGACCGTCCACACCGTTCAGTTCGGTGTTGATGAAGTCCACCGCGACCTTGTCCGCAACGGTGAGTTCCGGGAACGCACCCGCGGCACCCGTGTCCTGGTTGATCGTCCCGATGACGATGGGCGTCCCGGTGGCGCGCGTCGCGGTCTTCGGCATGAGCGGCGCGAGCGACGAGCCCTTCGGGGCACACGCCACCACGGAGACTGCTGCTTTGCATTTGGTGGCTCCACCGATTGCCGGCACGGTGCGCGGTGCGGTCGCCTTCGTGGGAGCAGACTCGCTACACCCGGCCGCGACGAGCGCGGTCGTGAGTACAAGTGGTGTGAACAGCTTGGTGAAGTGCACGAAGATTTCCCCCCGGAAACGGTGACAGGTGACGAGTGTGTCTGGTGAAGGCCCGACGGTCAGGTCGCGGGCATCCAATTGCCGTGGAAACCGAACGGCACGCGCTGGGCGAGGTGCACCCGTGCGACCTCGTCCAGGGTCCCGGCGTCAAGGACGACGAAGTCCGTGGTGAGACTGGTCTGATCGGTGACGAAGTTGAGCAGCCAGCCGGCGTCCTCACCCCGTCCGTTCGCGTCCGCCGCAAACACCGCCTCGCCACCGATCTGGTCCGGGCCGTAGACGTGGGTCTGCGCGGCCGACGTGGTGAAGTCCACCTTGGTCACCGAGTCGAACATCCCGCCATCGGGACGACCGCTCGAGAAGGAGGCGTAGTAGCCGTAGCGCTGCTCCAGACCCTCCATCGCGGCCGGCACCCGGGGGAAGTCCCCGGGCAGTTCGGCGATCTGTTGGTACCGACACGAGCGAGTGGTGAGATCCACCGTGAAGCGGTGCAACCACGCATCCGCGTCAGCGGAACCCTCCTCGGATTCGAGGCCGATGTCCATGCGCGCGAGGCGGCAGGCGTCCACCGTGACGGTGCGACCATCCGCGCTCGTCGACGCGTTGAGGAAGTGAAAGACGTAACACGGATCGGTGTCGATCCACACCACATCCCGGCCATCGCCCTCCCGGGACAGCACCCCGATACGCGTGCCGTTCTCGGGCTTCCAACTGATGATGGGCTCACCCTTCGAGAACGCCTCGAAGTCGAAGACCGCCGGCGCGTCGAGGAATACCACGTGCTGATCGGTGATGGCGAAGTCGTGCATCATCACCGGCGCGGGCAGGTCCAGGTCGATGGTCTTGGTGACCTGACCGGCAGCATCGACCGCCACGTACCGCAGGTAGGGCGGAATCGCGGAGTACCCGAACGCGAGCATCTCCCCCGTGCGCGGATCCATCTTGGGATGGGCGGTGAACGGACTCGAGAACGCGCCATTGAAGTCGTACAGCCCGACGGTCTCGAGCGCGCCCGTCACTTCCGTGGGTGACCCCGCTTCCCACAGACAGAGGATGCGACCGGCATGGCGCACCACGTTCGTGTTCGCCACGTTCTTCATCGACGGGCCGCCGCCGGTTTCCTCCGGCGTCGGGAACTCGCCGTTGGCCATCCCGCCGTAGATCGCGGCACCCCGCCGGACCTCGGCTGCGAGACCGTCGGTGCGGACCCACCGGTTGCGGTAACTGGCGCCGCCCTCACCGTCGAGTGTGAGCCCGTGGAGCATGCCGTCGCCGTCGAAGATGTGATAGCGGCCCTTCGGGGCGAACATCGGGTTCGGACCGTTGCGCAGGAACATCCCCGCCAGGCCGTCCGGAAGTTTTCCGGTCACCGCGAGGGCACCATCGTCCCGTTCGGCGTCGACGGGCGCGTACCCGCCGGAGAGAAACGGGTCGTCGGTGGTGGCGATTGTGGTGGTCATACGAGGGGTGCTCCTTCATCGAGTTCGCGGGCCACGGTACGGGCCACCGCGACAAGGTCTTCGGGCAGTTCGTCGATGCGATCGAGTTCGCTCGAGAACCGGGTGCGTTCGTGCTGGGGCGCGTTCACAACCCCCGGCACCCACGCCGAGTGCAGGACGAACGGCAGGGTCATCCCACCGTCCGACAGTGTGGCCAGCGGACCCTTGTCCACGGCCGCGGCATCGAACACATCGACCCGGAATCCGTCGTCCGAACAGACCGGGACCACCACGTACCCGTCGTGACCCCCGGGATCGGACCCGGCGTGACGAGTGTGCGACGGATCCGCGCCCGGATCGCGGGGCACAAAGATCGGCGACGTCGGAAAATCACCGAGGCCGAACTCGTGGTGCGCGCTCGGTTCGAGGTCGGGCGTGGACACCGAGAGCAGCAACGGCGCGGTCTCCTCCTCGGGCCACTCGGAACGGTCCACGCGGTCGCCGTAGATCGCGAGCATCTTCTGGGTGATCGCCTCGGGCCGCCAACCTTGGTACACCATGTGATGCGAGGTCGGACGCTCGCGACCCTCGGTGCTCCAGTCCATCGCGCTGAGCTGGCGGGTCCAGAGCCATTCGGGTTGGCGCAACTCGGCCCGTTGACTGACCGAACCGGTGGCGGGATCGAACTCCACCACCGTGGTGCGGTCCGGGCTCATCGGAAATCCGTACAGCCCGCGCAGCGCCGGATCGCACGGGCGACCGAGCGCATCC